>DATFMK010000538.1:0-13896 GCA_035267005.1 Balneolales bacterium | reverse complement strand
GCCCTTTCCTGTTTGATTTTTAAGAGTTTATGATTCCTTAAAAATACAAAATTTGGAGGGCTTATTCTACTTTAATTACATGAATTACAATATGTTATAAGATTTTTTTATCCCCTACGAATCAACTGCGAAAGTTGAGTTATTAGATATATTATATTAACAGATAGAAATTGTGGAAATTAGATTTCAATTATTCCCGATTTTTAAACAAAATATGTTTATCAGGAACGTTATTTCTTTGATAAAAATTGGTGAGGCGTGGGTATAAGATTGTCTTATCGAAATAAGCAATTAAAGTGAAATCATTTCTAAATAAGTTTAATAGTGGGTATATGGGTGACCTGAATAAGACCATTCTGATAGTGGAAGATAATATGTTGCTTTCTCTGGTTTATGAACAACATATTAAGAATATGGGTTATGAAACGCTTGATGCACGAGTTGATGCACTATCAGCTATAGATGCCGTTAAGGAGTATGATCCTGATTTAGTAATAATGGACATCATTTTAGAAGGATCTATGGATGGTATCGATGCGATGAAACAAATACGGCAATTCTCAGATATACCGGTAATTTATGTTAGTGGAAATTCGGATCAGGTTCACAAGCAGAGAGCGGACGAGACTGGCTATGTCGATTATTTAGTGAAGCCTATTACCCGAAATGATTTAAAGCAGACGATACAAAAAGCAATTTGATTTCACGGTGAGATCGAGCGTTATAATCACAATTTCAAGATTTTGTGAAATTTTTTAATGAATAATTTGGTAGGATTCCTTTTTAAGTATCATTATGATTTCCAAAATTACCTATTCAAAATCTTCATTCATTTTGATAAGCCATTTTTTTGTCGAATATCTTGCTTAGATATTTTCTTTTCTTCAAGCTTGGTTTTAAGCTTATTGTTTTATAGAAGGCTATGCAAAACCGTTCTTTTGCCCAATCTCTGCATTTTCACGACTTCGAAATCCTCGAATTCCGAAAGCATTCGGGATGCTGCGGTTCCGAAGTCGCTCAGGCTTTGTATTGAACGAAATCCCTGGTTTTGCAAGGCCTTCTTATAATTAAGTTTTTGTATAATAAACTCTTCTTCCATTTGTATTTTGAAATTTGTAATGTGGGTTAACAGATTTTATAGTATTGATACAGCTTTTCTTATGTCAAAAAAATATCGTAATGGCACTATTTAAAAATAATCCAGTTCCTTCCTGGATCTATGATCCGGTTACAAAACAAATATTGGACGTTAATCAAGCCGCGGTTAAAATATATGGCTATACTCGTGATGAATTTTTATCTATATCTGTAGATGATTTATTTACGAAAGACAGCGTTACCGGATTTAATGAAAAATCAAAGCAAAATGGGGGTACGGGAAAAGATTTGGGGCAATGGCAGCATAAAACAAAAGATAATAAACTTATTTTGGTGGAGATATTTGAACAAGATTGGGGATCGTCTGATAAGAGGAGATTGTTGACTGCGCGCCGTCTGGATAAAAACGATAAACTGGAAAAAGATTTACAAAAAGCTTTTCAGCAATTAAATTTTCACGTCAATAATAGTCCATTAGGCGTGATTGAATGGGATCATGATTTTAGAGTGCAAAAATGGTCGGATAAAGCGGAAGAAATATTTGGCTGGAAATTTTCGGAAGTTAGGGGTAAGAAGCCCGAAGAGTTTAATTTTTTTGATGATGATGATTATGATATCATCTCTTCATTCATGCAAAAATTAAGAAGTGGAGAGGTATCGAGTGGCGGATTGAAAAACAAAAATCGAACCAAATCAGGAAAAGTACTGACATGCGAATGGTATAATTCTGTTTTGCTTGATGATAAACATGAATTGGTTTCCATATTATCTCAGGTACAGGATGTTACGCAACAGGAGAAATATGAGCGCTTGATTCTTGGGCAGAAGAGTATTTTGCAGCTTATTGCATCTGGTCATTCATTGGAGAATACCTTAAAGCAGATCACCTATTTGATACAGCAAAATACCCAAAATGCCATTTGCAGTATCATGATCAGGGATGGAGAAAATGGACTAAAATTAGGAGCCGCTCCCGATTTGCCTGAAGATTTCTGTGAACTGATCGAATATGTTCCGATTTCCCCTGAAAATGGTGGCATTTGTGGCCGGTCTGCTTATGAGAAAAGAGAAGTATCTATGGATGAAATCGATCAGGATCTTTTACTTGAAAATTGGTCGGAAGCCCTAACGGTTGCAAAAAAGCACAATTTAAATACCAGCCGGTCAATTCCGGTTCTAACGGCAGATGAGGAGGTTATTGGTACATTCGCATTATATTATCAAAATGTGGAAGATGATAAACGGGAATCGGATGATGTTATTCAGATAGCAAAAGATCTCACACGGATTGCTATTGAACGTGATCGTTCGCAACGAGAGCTTTTTGAAAGTGAGACCAAATTTAAAACCCTGTTCGACTATGCGAATGATGGTATTTTTATATTGGATGAATATCGTTTTGTCGATTGTAATCGCCGTATTTTGGAATTATTAGGGTGTTCAAAATCGGAAGTAATCGGTAAAACACCTTTGGATTTTTCACCCGAAAAACAGAAAGATGGAAAGAATTCTGATGAAAAAGCAAGGGAAATGATCGATCTCGCTATGAAAGGAGAACCTCAATTTTTTTCATGGACACATCTTAAAAAAAGTGGAGAACCGATTGAAGTAGAAGTCAGTCTGAATCGCATGCCGTTGGCTGGAAAATACTATTCACAGGCTATTGTTCGGGATGTGACCAAACAGAAAGCGGTTGAGCGAGAGTTACGAGAAAATCGTTTGAGATTGGGAAAATTATTGAAAAATCTGCCGGGTATGGTTTATCGTTGCCACAACGACCGGGATTGGACGTTGGAATTTGTGAGTGAGGGCTGTTACGATTTGACGGGATATACGGTCGATGAGCTCATGGATGAGAATTGGCGAAGATTTGCCAGTTTAATTTTGCCAGAGGATAGAGAAGATGTTTGGCAGTCGGTACAAAAAGCTCTCAAACAAAACAAACCATATGAGTTGGAATATCGGATTAAAACAGCTGATGGCTCAATTAAGTGGGTATGGGAAAAAGGTAGTAGCTTGTATTATCCGGATATGAAAAGAGAATATTTAGAAGGATTTATTACCGATATCACGGAACATAAAAAGGCACAGGAAGAACTTCGAATTAAGGAAAAAGCCATTGAGTCTTCCAATAATAGCATCATCCTGATTGATATGGATGGTTATATCACTTATGCGAATCCATCCTTTTTGGATATGTGGGGTTATGATTCATTAGATGAAGTTTTGGGTATACTGGTAACTTCATTTAATATCAGTGAGAATCAATTATCCGAAATTAAAAAGCAGCTTAAAGAAAAAAGACAGTGGAGCGGCGAAATTGAAACACATAAAAAGAATGGAGATTTATTTGTCGTTCAGCTTTCCGCAAGTATGGTAACGGATAATGAAGGCACCCCCATCTGTATGATGGCATCATTGATCGATGTGACTGATCGTAATTTGGCAGAAACGAAATTGCGGAAATCATTAAAAGAAAAAGAAGTCCTTTTATCCGAGATACATCATAGAGTAAAAAATAATCTTGCTGTGATTTCTGGATTGCTCGAGTTGCAGGCATATAATACGGAAGACGAAGGGGTTAAAGCTATCTTGCAGGATAGTCAGACGCGTATCCAATCCATCGCGATGATACACGAAAAGTTGTATCGTTCGGATACCTTTTCCAAAATAGAGTTACAAAATTACATCAGCGAACTTGTAAATAACATCAAGGATACGTACAATAATAACAGTATCGACATTCAAATTATGTCTGATGAGATTTATTTAAATATTACACAGGCTATTCCCTGTGCGTTAATTTTGAATGAATTGATTGTAAATGCATTTAAACATGCATTTAAAGGATTGAAAAAGGGACAGATAGTCATAGAGATGGCTCAGGAATCTTCCGGAGTAAAACTTTGTGTTAGGGACAATGGTGTGGGACTTCCGGAAAATTTCAATTTATTGAGTCAAAAATCACTGGGGATGACGTTAGTAAAAACACTTGTCCGTCAGTTAAATGCTGATTTTGACATCAATAACAATGAAGGAAGCGAATTCATAATAGGTTTTGAACTAGATTGATTCTTTCCTTACACAAAGGGTAATAATTTAAAATGAGTGTGATAACAAAGACGGATGCCTCCGCCAAAGGTATTCTAATAGTAGAAGATAATAGCCTCTTGTCTTTGGTTTATGAGATGCAAATCCAAAAATTGGGACATCATATATTGGCAAATGTCACTTCAGGCGAAATGGCTATTGATGCGGTAAAAGACCTAAATCCGGACTTGGTCATTATGGATATTTATTTGGATGGGGACATCGATGGTATAGAAGCTATGGAGAAAATCCGCGAATTTTCTCGTGTCCCGGTCATCTATATTTCCTGTAATTCGGATGCCTATCACTCCCAAAGAGTCCGAAAAACAAATTATATCGACTTTCTTATCAAACCGGTAAATAACAGAAAAATATTACATACCCTGCGCCGGGCTCTGAATTAACCCGAATTATTCACGTAACCAATATGAAGTAATACATATCATATTGTAAATAAAGTAACTTATAAAAAATAAACCGATCCTCGATTTTGAGGACGTAAAAAAGCTGCGAAATTTGGCCTTGCTCACGACCAAATTTCTTGGTGAATAATCCCGGTAAACGGGTTCTTTATTATATAATATTGAGCGGGAGCTGCTATTTAATCAAAAGCATCTTTTTGGTAATAATCTGATTACCAGCCTGAAGCTGATAGATATAAAGTCCGCTGGACAAATAATGATTTTGGAATGTGATGACATGGACACCTGCCGGTTCCCTTCCATTTACTAAGGTACCTACCAACCTTCCGGTTACATCATAAATGCGAATCCGCACATCCTGCGGTGCCGGCAGCTCATATTTTATTTGTGTTGATGGATTGAACGGATTGGGATAGTTTTGGAAAAGCTGGATTCGTGCAGGTGTTGAAATGTAATCTTTCGATAGGGGCGTTGGTACGGATTCAGGCCGCGTTGGGGAATACACATTACTAGTCTTCCAGTACTGCGTCCATGCATTATTTAGCCAATAATTCTCAAGGGTTTGAGTAAGATTTCCATTACTATTGAACGACATTTTGTATTGATAATCATTTACCCACTGACTACCATCAAATACCTGATATGTCGCCAGGGATATTTGATCATCCGTTGTGTATTCGAAAAGAATTTGATCGGAATTATCCCACTGTGTGTAATTCCAATAGAACAAAACCATTTTTTTGACATCACTTCCGGTATAATACGTATAACGAATTTGATAGTTATTTTGCCAGAGATAACCATCCCAGTATAAATCGGTTTCTACGGTTAAATTATTAGAGGAATCGTATTGATAGGTATCTTTACTGTAATTGTACCACTGATCATATTGTGAAATTTGGACGGTAGCCGCCGTGTCATTTCCTGCTCCATCGTACTCATGACCTATTTTTCCATAATTGACCCATTCATATCCATCCCACACCTTGTGTAATTCTTCTTTTATCGTACCACTGCTGTTATAGGTGGTCTCAATACGATAATCATTAACCCAATCGGTACCATACCAATCTTTAATGACCATTAAAGTTTGTTTACTCGCTGAATTATACGTGTATTCGGTAAGATAGATTTTTTCCCAACTGCTCCCATTCCAGGACAGCTCTTGTTCACTTTGAATTTGATTATTTGAATTATATGCGTCGATATACCGATAATAGTTCACCCATTGCCCGGTACTAGTGACCTGTATCATTTGATCGGTCTGATTGTCATTGCTGTCATAAGCATAATACGTCCGGCCGAGGTCTTCATAATTATTATTAGTTTCATTCCATTGCGATTCCACCGTGTGTTCCAGCCATTCCTGAGCTTGTACTTTTTTTTGCAGGACATCGGGATTCCTCTGTGTGGCTGTTTTTAAAAGGAAGTCTCCTCTTTTCTTTAACTTCGTTTTTAAATCTGCAGTATCTCTGTGGTAATTGGGTAATTTCTTCTGAATGAGTGAATCTCTGTTTTGCTCGATAAATCCTGATTGAGCGTACCCTGCTTGTATGATGAATAAGGACAATAAAAACAGAGTGATGATAGATGAAAGAAAAGGAATTGTAGTTTTCATAGCTATAGCTCTTCCCGGCAATATCCTTATAGATTTATCACGACTTACAAAGAGACTCAATAGGAAAGATGATCAATAAGAAGTTGCCTCTTTTAATGAATAATTCTCCACATTTTAGTACCAGTCCTGAAATAACTGCAATACTACTGATACACTATAAAAGGTAAAAGATTTACATATTTTTAGCACTTTAGAATTCCCTTATATTTCTATACTCTTTGTAACCGGTTGAGCAGGAATTGATGTTCTCTTACCGGAAATAACCTGAATAACTAAAAACAGATAAGGCTTTATGGTATATGAGTTTTTGAATAAACGACCGGAGTTTAATGAATCGAATTTTATAGCGCCAAGTGCTGATTTGATTGGTGAGGTGATACTTGGTGAGGAAGCCAGCGTATGGTTTAATACAACGATTCGTGGTGATGTTAACTGGATTGAAATCGGAAAACGCTCCAATATACAGGATAATACCGGTATCCATGTGATGAATCAAACCGGTCCGACATTGATTGGTGATAACGTAACGGTGGGGCATAGTGCTATGCTGCATGGCTGCACGATTGGTAATAATGTGCTTGTAGGCATCCAATCTACAATTTTAGATAAAGCGGTGATTGAAGAGTATTGCATTGTCGCGGCAGGAAGTGTGGTAACACCCGGAAAAGTCATGCCATCCGGATATTTGTGCATGGGAACCCCGGCTAAACCAATACGCAAATTAACACAAAAGGAGCTTGATTCAATTGAAGAACACGCTGCTAATTATGTCAAATATAGCCGGGCCTATATGCAAAAGGATAAATATAATGAAAATCCTTTTTATCCTTCTCGTAAATAATGAACTGTTTTAAAAATATTTTTATCGTGGATTTGAGATAAGAAACTTTATTCAAGGGTTTCAAATTATGGATACATATAATCCTCTCACTCATTTTGAACCTTTTCAATGATGAAAAGGTTCAAAAAAATCACCGGCTGACTGCTAAATCCGTTTCTAATCCACTAAAAAAAACCAATGTTCCACTACTGGGCTTGCCATATTCTACGAGTCATGCGGTATGTCCCGAATGCTTTCGAGATTAACCCGAATTATTCACGTAAGCTACAAGAATGAATACACATCATATTGAAAAAACAAGATCTTGTAAAAAATAAAGTTTTCCTCAAATTTGAGGAGTCTAAAAAGAGCTGCGAAATGTTGCCGTGCACTGCGTTGCTCCGAAAACTTTCGGAGCGCCTTGGTCACAACAAAATTTCTTGGTGAATAATCCGGGTTAATGCTGCATTCCATCGGATTCTTAACGCCCATTTTTCCAAGACCGGATCCGATAAAAGATGTATTTAAGGTGAGGTTCGTTTAAGATGTTGGATTAGCTCTCTCAAACTTTATACTAAATCGTCCAAAATGCGAATTCTGCAAATTATTAATGATTTAGATCTTGAAATTTGAATTAAAGATAAGGAAAAGACCTGTCAGTCCGCGAAAGCTTTCGGGACTGACAGGTCTCCATGAAATGTGTCTTATTATATTCAAAAATCCGCAACGTTTCATTTCGTTGAGGATCTCATTCCATTCTTATCCAAACCTCACGTTATTTATATTGTAAATAGTAACTTATCTAATATGAAAGAACGCTTTTAAAAAATTTTCAGGTATTGTCAGCGTTCCATCTCCCCCGGGGAGATGGACGTTTCGAACTCGTCCGTAACCGGGTGAGGGAAGAGTTTTGTATATGGAACATGCGAGATCTTATGATTGCAGGCAAATCAAAAAAGGATTTATTCCGGAATTTACTCTCGATCATAAAATATCGATGTCTACTACGCTGTCGTAAATGTACATGGGTTGAAAGGGGTAAACGGACAGATTGTTGCTTTGTGCTACGCCGGTTAAAACTAATATGGTATCCATACCCGCTTGAATTCCAGCCAGAATATCGGTCTTCATATTATCACCGATGATAATCGTGTTTTCAGAGTGTCCCTTCATGTAATTCAAAGCGGCTCGCATCATCCAGGCATTAGGTTTTCCAATATAAAACGGCTTTTTACCAGTAATACGCTCGATAGGTGCGCATAATGCACCACATGATGGGGACCCTTGTGGTCCGGCAACATCCGGATTAGTGGCGATAAATCGTGCCCCGTTGTTAATGAGATAAGCCGCTTTCTGAATCATGTCCCAATTGTACGACCGTGTTTCGCCAACAATGACATAATCGGGATCGATGTCAGTTATGGTAAAATCGATATTATACAGCTCGTGCGTTAGTCCGCCTTCCCCAATAACATAGGCTTTACGGCCTTCCTGTTTTTCCAGAAATGCGGCGGTTGCCATTGCAGAAGTATAAAAATGTTTTCTATGGATATCGAGTCCGGCAGAACTTAACCGGTTTTTAAGATCCTGGGGAGTCTGAGAGGAATAATTAGTGAGAAAAAGAAAGGTATAACCCTTTTCAAGTACGCGATTGATGAACGTATCGGCTCCCTCAATCAGGCTATTATCTTTTAAAATAACACCGTCTATATCGCAAATAATATTTTTCATAGAAACTTAACTTCTGACAAATAATAAAATATAATACAATTTTCAACCTCTTGAGAATATGGAATTATACGCACGAAACAATATAACGGCAACGACTTATCCCGGATTATTCACGTAACCAACAATATGATATGTATTACTTCTAATTGGTTTTGTGAATAATTCGGGTTTATGGCGCTCTGCAGATTCGTAATGACGATATCGGGACTAACTGGTTGCTGACAATTTGAGCCGGTATTGGATAATGGAGATTGAGGCTTTCGGGTTTGAAAAATGCCACAGCTATATACGGAAATCACCATTCCTGCAACATCAGGAAAAATAATAACCGAAATGATATGCTCGATTTAACATCTCTCAACCAATGCAGAACTTGGAGAAGTTATCGTCCAGTCTGAAGGTGGAGGAAGTAAATAATCGATTCCCAATCCAGGAATTTTCAGTTCCGCATTAAAGAGTGAAATAGCCCGTTTTTGTATCCGTTCGTTATTATTATCGGGTCCATATATAGGATCATCATAAATGGGATACCCCCAAAATTGCAGATGTAATCGTAATTGATGGGTGCGTCCGGTTTGCGGATAACAGGCGATTAAACTTGTTTCGTGGAATCGCTCACGTACTTCGAACCGGGTTTTTGCCAGTTTGCTTCCATGCCGGTTATACGGATCGCATGTGAACCGAAATCCTTCTTTTCGCCGGATGGAGATATCCACCA
The DNA here is from genome assembly GCA_035267005.1 of Balneolales bacterium. GTDB lineage: Bacteria > Bacteroidota > Rhodothermia > Balneolales > DATFMH01 > DATFMH01. The sequence goes on along the minus strand of DATFMK010000538.1, from coordinate 4,399 downwards.
CTTTCTCATCCTCAACGGGATGTCCAGAGACCAATGCATAATATTGTTTTATGACATTCCCTTTTTGAAAGTGATGAAAGAGCTTGCGTGTGAATACCGGATTTTTGCCAAAAATCAATAATCCGGATGTAACGGCATCAAGGCGATGAATAATTTTGAGGTTCTTATATCCCCGTTCTTTCAGAATTTCGATCAGCGTGTTTTTATAGTAACGGCCACCGGGATGTACCGGCATAGGAGCCGGTTTCACCACGACGAGATAATCGTCTGTTTCATCAATGATATCAATATGATCGGGAACGGCAGGTTCCTTTACCTTGGGATTATGATGTGAAATAAAATCCGAACTTTTTAAAAAGTCATCGCCGCTTGATTTTCGATCATTAATACGCACATATCCGCTCTTGATGCGATCATTCCAATCCGCTCTGCTTTTAAAGGGAAAACGATTGACCATCATCTCGATCAATTGCCTTCCCTGATCCTCTTTTTTTACACGAAATCGATGTGTAAAGGGATAAGGCTCGATGATACGAACGTTACGGCTGAGTTTGTTCGGACACTTTTCTTCGATCTTTGAAATCTTTGTCGAAGTAGTGATACCATTTTCGGAACGGAGCATAAATTTTATCAGGGTTAAAAGGGCGTTTATAGGGACTTTTACGGCATTCTTCGCTGCAGCAGCCTTCCATCATACGAGCTCCTTCTTCGGAGCATACAAAAAGCCGATTGCATTCCATGTTGGCGCAGTTGATATAGGTGTCACATGGCTTTCCGGTGATCTCGCAATGCGCTATAGGTTCTTCATCTTCAGGATTTACTGGAACAACAAGTCTATCATCGAAAACAAAACATTTTCCCTTAAAGTGCGCACCATTTTCTTCTTTCGCATAATTCAGGATTCCGCCATGCAATTGATTAACATCCTTATATCCTTTTTTCTTCATCAATACGGAAAATTTCTCACAGCGAATTCCACCGGTACAATACATCAGGATTTTTTTACCTTTATCGATATTTAGATCTTCGACCCATTCCGGGAATTCGTAAAATTTTTCCAGATCGGGAGTGATGGCCCCTTCAAAATGTCCGATTTTAGACTCATAATTATTACGGACATCAATCACCACGTAATCTTCATGTGATTCAAGGACTTCCCGCCATTCTTCGGGTTCTAAATATCGCCCCCCTTCATCAGGACTGATGGGAATGGGAGCTTTAAGCGCGACAATCTCTTTTCTGATTTTGACGATCAATTTGGAAAATGGGATGGTATCAGACAGATCTTCCTTGTATTCCGTGTCTTCGAAACCCTCGATATTATTGAGATATTTTTCATAAGCATCAACATTTTCTACCGTGCCGGCAATAGTCCCATTAATGCCTTCTTTTGAAACGTAGATTCTGCCTTTTAACTGAAGTTCTTTGCACTTTTTACGATGTTCATCCCGAAATGATTTCGGATCTTCAATTGGGGTAAAATTATAATAGAGAATAACCTTGTTCATAACGTTCAATTGCCTGGTTCTGTCCGATTTTAATTTATGTAAGAGTAGTGAATAGTCAGGTTATATTTTATTTAAAACCTATAATTTAAGGACATTTTTACAGTAATGGTAAGAAAGATTCATTATAATTATAAGCAGGAATCTATTTTTATGGCGGGTTAGTTAATGAACATATTTAAAAGACAATTGTTAGTAGTTGCTATTCTCTTGGTTTTGTCGGGTATAAATGTTGCCAATGCACAAAATCAGTCAGCCGACACGCTTTCGATGCCTTCTTCCGTAATGGGACGAATTAATCGGGATGAACGGACTGGAATAATCAGCAGGGATGCCGCAATCCTCAATAAATTTTATGCCATATTTAATCCTTCCAAATTGAATATCCGGTATAAAATGGCTGAAAGTCAGCAACAAAAAATCGTTTATAAATGCATAACGCCCGTAATTATCGATTTTCAAAGGGATAAATCTCAGCTGACGAAAAGGACGAAGCAAACTATAAATAGCTTCATCAAACCTAAAATTAGTGGTGTTGAACAAAAGGATATTTCCCCTTCGGGTAAATTTGCTATTTACTACACGACGAGCGGTCCCGATTCGGTTTCTGTGACGGATAATAATAAAAACGGCGTTCCTGATTATGTAGATTGGGCGGCATCCTACGCGGATTCGTCCTGGGATGAGGAAGTGAAAAATATCGGATTCACAAATCCGGTTATCAATAGCCGCCCCTATGTGATACATATTCAAAATTTAAGGGATGGTTTTGGAAATCCGATTTACGGTTACACAACCGCAGATACTCTTGGAAATACACAGATTTATATCAACAATAATTTCGGAAGAAGTGGCATTCCTGATAATTGGGATCCTGATGGCAAGTTGAAAGGTGCCATGAAGGTTACTATTGCCCATGAATTAAAACACGCGATTCAGTTCCGGGTGGATGGCTGGTCGGATTTATATGAGACTTCCCGCTGGCTGGAAATGGACGCCACTATGATGGAAGATGTCGTATTTGATCCTGTTGACGATTATATAAATTACCTGAAGGATCCGGGTTCAATTTTCAGTAATCCGCAATATACGATGTATCCCGGTTCATATCAGCAGGTTACATGGGGGTTGTATTTTATTCAAAATTACGGTATTCAATTCTGGAAAAGGGTGTGGGACGATATCAAAACGAATCATTATATCAGCATGAAAGATGCCGTCAGTGATGTTTTAAAGCGTTACTATCAAAAATCGTTTAATGAGGAATATACCCGGGACTATCTTTGGCATTACGCGGCAGGAACGCGCTCGTATCCCGGATATGGTTTTAAAACCAAAAAACGATATCCAACAGCCCGTTTAGCGGTCAGTAATTCAACTGTTTCTGATGGGTATCTTCCAGGTTATTATCAAACGCGTTTTTCAGGGATTTTTCAAGAAATCATTCCGGGTGGACAAAATACCGGTCAGGTCTATGTCACTCTTTTTGATACTCGACACGATGCAGGTCTTGGTCTGTTAGCTTTAAAAAATGACAGTACCACGCAGCAAATCGTTTATGATTCGACCAATGCTAACGGAATGGTGAGCATCAAAACCCCGTGGTACTGGGGAAATATTAAAAGCTTAGGGGTGGTGACTACAGATAATTCGACCAATTTGAGTGTAAACACCCGCGTTCTCATTGGAGCGAATCGTATTCTCTATGGTGATGTGAATGCTGATGACACCCTGAATGATAATGATGTGGAGGACATCTTTAACTATGTTATGGGCATTAAAACAGCGATGCCTTATACGCGTTATTTCGGTGATGTGTCCGAGAATGATACGCTAACAGCTTACGATGCCGCATTGATTATGAAACATTTGAAAGGCTCTTTACCCTATTTTAAAATGGATTCGAATGATGACAATCGTGGTCCCGAGCTGACTGTATTTCGAACACCGGATCAGTTGAAGACTCCGGTTCCTTCCTATAAAAAAACGGTAAAGGCTCCCAAAACAATTACGGACAGCGAAATGTCCATCAGTATCGACAGCGTTGCGGTTACGGATAATAAGACGGATGCCCGTTTATCCGTTTCGCTCAATAATCCGAATCAGATCTATTTCTCTTCACTTTATATAAAAATCAGGATCCCATCTATTTTGGTAAAAGATGTTCAGATCGATACGACCGCTGGCATTTGGAAAAATAGTTTATATAAATCGGATTATAATGCTGGTGTTTTTCAATTAGCTATCGCTGAACCCGATAGTTTTCAAAGTGGCACACTTTTTCATTTGAATCTGACAGCAGAGGGCCAGGGTTTGGCGAATATTACCATTGAAAAGGCTCAGTTTAATGAGAGTCATGATAGTTTGGCCTATCATAACATTACCATGATGATCAAGCCGAGAACGGAGGTGAGTATTGAAAAAAAACCACCTGTGCCCCAAAAAATTACGTTGAGTCAGAATTATCCGAATCCTTTTAATCCGACTACCCTAATTAAGTTTACCTTACCGGACGCTCAAAAAGTCGCTATTTCAGTGTATAATATAACCGGACAAAAGGTGGCCACCTTGGCTAATCGTGTCTATTCGGCAGGGATCCACACGATTTCATTTAACGGTGATAATCTGGCGTCCGGAATATATTTTTATCAAATGATCGTAAAAACGACTACCGGAATGGTAGTGAAACGAAAAAAAATGGTTTTGCTGAAGTGATATGAGGTGTTTACGAGGCAGTAGGGGTAATTCATGAATTACCCTTACCACCAATACACATAGTTGAACTTTTTAACCCGAATTATTCACGTAACCAATATGAAGTAATACATATCATATTGTAAATAAAGTAACTTATAAAAAATAAACTGATCCTCGATTTTGAGGACGCTAAAAAA
>DATFMK010000537.1:0-4048 GCA_035267005.1 Balneolales bacterium | reverse complement strand
GCAGAAGAACGAAATAACAATTTATCAAGCTGTTGTTTTCTGGCTGTTATGTCATAATAGATTTCAAAAGCACCTCGAAAATTACCGTCTTTCATCAGCGGCACGTAGGTTTCTACCACATCGACTGACATTACCTGGCCTTCGAGTGATTTAGTCTCTTTTTGAATACCCTTGGTGATTACTTTTCCTTTTGCTACAATTTCATGAAAGTATCTTTGGCTATTTATATTCCCAATTTCTTTAGGATCGCTTGAAAATATAATTTCTCCTGAATTTGAAAAGATTTTAAATTTAGTCAATTTAAAATTACTCTTAAGATTATCAATACTGCCTGATTCATAATATCTAATGGTGTTTTTGCTTAATCCCGTGTTTTTTGGAAGGAACATTGACACGAAGTGTTTTGCAATTTTTAATGCCTCATCGTTTGTGCTTTCAGTTAAAAATTTTTCAAATGAAGGGCGACTAACAAGATAGTGATATAGAGGCAATGTTGTTACCAGTATTATGGATACGATTAAAATGTTTCTCAATAATCCATTTTTGAAGATATTACTCTTGATAATTTCTTCAAATAAATTTCTCATGATCATCCTTTCCGGATATGGAAGTCAATGCTGTTGAATTTATTAAAGAAAATATCTAATCCAACAGGTCAAGTAGCAAAACTGATAACCTCTTTTTTTCAGATCGGCTTAGCAATGGAAAAAAGATATTAGGCTATTCTTCGGACTATCCTTAAAATTGAGCCTTCAAGGTCGGATTTTTTAGTATCATCTTCAGTCTAATACCTTGCGGACCGTTGTGGCAATTTCTCGTTTCACAATAGGTTTCAAAACCAATGCTCGGATGCCGACGGCACTGGCTTTCTGATCATCAATTTTGGCACTGAAACCAGTACATAAGATAATTGGAATGTTTGGTTTTATACGTATGAGTTCTTGCGCCAAATCCTCACCAGTCATATTCGGCATGGTCATGTCTGTAATAACAAGATCAAATCTGTCCGGCTGATTTTTAAACAGTTCCAAGGCCTCGATACTGCTTGTTCTCGTCGTAACATCATAGCCCAGGGATTCAAAGATTTGTTTTCCCATATTTACCAGCACCGATTCATCATCAACGAAAAGAATACGTTCGCTTCCAATGGGGATCGATTCTTCAGGCCCGATGTGCGCTTCTTTGCTTGTTTCAATGATCGGCAGATAGACTTTGAAGGTGGAACCTTGTCCCGGTTCGCTGTAAGCCGTTATCGCACCTCCATAGCTTCCGATAATACCGTGTACGACGGACAGCCCCATGCCGGTGCCTTCACCTGTCTCTTTGGTGGTGAAAAATGGATCAAAGATCCTCTCAAGCACATCCGGCGGCATGCCGTTTCCTGTGTCGCTGACCGTTAAATTGAGATAAGCACCGGGTTTCATATCCGGCTGTAAAGCCGTAAAATCAGCGTCAAGTTCAACTTCTTCCAGCTTGACCTCCAGCACTCCACCTTTTTCCCGCATGGCATGGTCCGCATTGGTACAAAGGTTCATTAAGACCTGGTGAATCTGTGTCGGATCAGCCAATACCAGCGCATCACTCTGGATATTTCGGCGTACCTCTGTGGATGTTGGTAAAGATGCTCGCAGAAACTTGAGGGCTTCGTTGACGATATGTCTTACCTGAATCGGTTTACGATTCTGCCCGGTTTGACGACTGAAGGTGAGAATTTGCTTGACCAAGTCTCTGGCGCGATTCCCAGCCCGGAACACTTCCTGCAGATAGTTATAAAGCTGGCTCTTGCGTTCAACACTATCAAGGGCAAGCTCCGTATAACCCATAATACCAGAAAGGATATTATTGAAATCGTGGGCGATACCCCCGGCAAGGGTGCCGATCGATCCCATTTTACGTGCTTGGTAAAGCTGTGCTTCTATCGCCTTGCTTTCTGTTATATCGCGAACGATTGTTAAATTGGAGATAGATTCTCCAGAATGACGAATCGGTGAATTTGTAATGGAATAATAGCGGTTATCCTTCGGATTTTCTAGTTCATAATCGACATGCTCTCCCTCCTGAATTCGATCAAATACACACCAAGAGCACTTTTCATCACTGTCGTATATAGCTTTATGACAAAGTTCACCACTTGCATCATAGCCGATTCTGCTGATCATCCTCGGGTTCATGTATTCGATACGAAATTCAGAGGAACAAATATAGACAGCATCCTTCATGGATTCCATCATGCAGCGATATTTTTCCTCACTTACCTGCAGTTTTCTGTCCAATAGATGGTTGCTTTTCTCCTGTATTCGCTGATTAAGCGCATTCCTCATTGTTGTTAACAATTCTTCAGGCTCAAATGGTTTTTTTAGAAAATCATAGGCTCCTTTCCTCAATGCCTCAATAGCTCTTTCTGGGGAAGTGTGTCCTGTTATCATGACAACCAAAATATCAAGTTTTTGGCTTATGATGTGATCCATGACTGTGAATCCATTTTCTTCACCCATAACTATGTCCAGCAAAACGAGGTCAAAAGCATAATTATCGAGACATTCTATGGCCTCCTTAACACTATTGCTTGTTTTCAATTCATAGTCTTGGCTGCTTAACAATACCTTCAAGCTTTCACACATTCTGGGATCATCATCCACGATGAGAATATTAGGGATATTGGACATCATTGACTCCATAATCTACGATTCCTAATATTGAAAGAAAGACTTCTATAAATAATGAAAGTCGAACTTACTGTAGCCTTCAAGCTATCGGTAAGAGTTTGAATTGTCAATCAAAAATATGAATGCTCGGTGATGGTTTCACGCTACCACGAAGCTGCAGAATTGGAATAAATGACAATCCGAAGGCTGTTATTGCGGTATTGGGATACCGAAATCAAATTCATATCTGCCCGGAGCAAGCAGAGGCGTTTTTTTTAATGTAATTCTGGTTTGCAGACAACATTAATGGCCATAGATTTTTCTTGACTTTGCGGTATTGATTAATGAACTGGAAAAGTGCTAAAAGAGGATTGTTATTGTATTTTCGGATGAATAAGAAAATCTTTTCATTTTCCCGGCCATTTAGCGAGAGGGGATCGTCATGCCAATTAAGGTTTTAATAAAGCGCAAATTCAAAGAGGGACATGTTAACGAGATTAAGACAATGCTAAAAGAGGTTCGTTATGATGCCATGGATCAAGAAGGGTACATATCCTCTGAGACTATGTGGGATTATAAAAATCCATTTCGAGTTGTGGTAGCGTCAAATTGGCGCAGCATAGATAATTGGAACAATTGGTTAGAAAGCAGTTTGCGGAAATCCATAGATCAAAAGTTTGAAAAGTTTCTTGCTGGCGAGACTGAGTATGAAATATTTGAATTGGGATTTTATCCACACCATTAACGCTTGAACTTAGTCTCCTTTTTGACAACATTCATCGACTATTCCGAAATCAGCGATTTCAACCTGTGAGAATCAAACCTACAGGATTCCGCAGGGCACGAGTGTGCTTCCCAAATTTGTTTTGGCCGTTAACTTGCATTAGCGGGTCTTAATATACCTATAAATTGAGTATTCTGTCGTGACTCCGGGAATAGAATCTATCTTGGACTGTATCTCCTTTCTCTCCTCACTTTCAAACCAAGCATGCCAGTCTTCTAGTAAAAACCAAGAACTTATAGTGGTTATTTCATTGGTTTCGTCTATTGATTTTAAATATTCACCTGAAATATAACCAGACTGTTGAGGAACCCGGCTTCTAATTTCCTTAATGTAACGAAAAAGTTCTCTCTCTTTGTCTTTCGGACACTTTCGTTTGATGAAAACTTTAATAGCCATATTTACTCTCCTTTCACGGCTTTATCTACGAGAGAAAATATAAATCCAGACAAGCGGAAAAATATGCGATAGTGCTTACTAATGTATTAGGGGAAAATTTCGGAAAACCGAAATAAATTCAAAACGAACTATTTCACATGCAAGATACTGTGCCCAAAGGTAGATTCACAATGAAAGCAATAAGAAGAGTGAATACAGGGGTATGGCATGATCATTACCTCCT
>DATFMK010000536.1:0-3621 GCA_035267005.1 Balneolales bacterium | reverse complement strand
CGCCCCTCTAACGGCTATTAACAGCTTCACGTCCTGACCACGAAAATTTTATCTATCGTAGCGCTCCTTTAAATGTGGGCTTAAATAAGAAATTGCGTGTTTAAGTGCCTAACCCCTCGTAATCCGCAGACAGAGAAGCTTTAACAGTATCAAACCTGCCTTCTGCTATCATTTCGTATCCAGACAGGCCTCCAAATTCGGGCAAATTGCTTGAAAGAAAGACGCTGAGGCCCTCTGCCGTGTATATTTTCAGCCCAAAAATAATAAGATCATGTAATTGTTTTTGGTATTTGGTTGGGTCTCTTCGTTTAAACTTTTTAAGATCCACAGCTTGTTGTAGTTTCTGGCAGGATTCGATGGTTTCCTTGACCTTTTTTGATACAAAGGCCACAGCTTCAACCTCGTCCATTGCGTCTAAAATCTTGCAATAATTGTCGTCAGTATTTTTTCCAACCATCATTGGTCCTCCGGGTCATATTTAACTATATGGCATTATTAAATATATTTTCTATTGTCGGACACCACGTTGAGAATTTCTCAATCCTATTTGTCCTCTCAAAAACCAATGCCCGATAGTAGGCATATAGGTAGTTAGTGATTTCCTTGAGCGTAAATGTGATCTTTTCGGAACATTGTTGATAATTGAGAATAGAAGACACCACAAAAAATGCAGGGGTTAGATTTATTTCTGCATTTTTTTCATTTAAAAGAGAGGATATGCTTTGCATTAAAAAGTTTATATGCTGATCGGACAAATTTTGTGGGAGAAATGCAGAAATCCCATCTTCTTTTAGACGATCAAACAATTCCTGAAACAACTGTTGATTATCGTGCTTTATTGATGCTCGATTCATGACATCTCCAGATGCCCTTTTCAATGGAAGGGACCTCCGCTAATCTGAAAAATAGTTATCCCATCATAGCGAAAAAAAATCTAAGAATCTTTTTGACAGCCAATATTGCTACTTATAGTCTGTAGACTTATAGTCATCATTTCAATTATTTGTCAAGGCATGAAATCATCTACAAATGACTTGAATGTTCTTGGTTCTGTTTTGCGGGCTTTCAGAGAGGCAATGGGGATTTCTCAAGAAAAATTAGCTGAAAAAGCTTCGCTCCATCGGACTTATATAGGAAGCGTGGAGCGTGGCGAGCGAAATCCATCGTTTAACAGCTTAAATAGAATACTGAAATCATTAAATATAAGTTGGTCTGATTTTGGAGCGAATCTTGATACAGAATTCATGAAAAAAGAAAATTGACGTTTTTATCCAAACTCACCATTTGATCCAAGTGAAATTGTCGGCCGTTTTGAAATACTGGTTAAATAACGATGCTGCGGGCAATTCCAGCTCTCCCATTTGAATTAACTGGTTTTTATATAATTTAGGGTAGTTAAAGATAAGAAAGATTTGGTAAAAGTGGTATATGGTATATCCTAAATAGTCAAAATTGATGCTGTGTTTTGTCATTAAAGAATAGAAATTTTGCCCAATTTGGCGGTCAAATCAAAATAGTTGGTATAAACTGGTACAGCGGAATAGGGGTCTATAAGACGCAAGGGACTTAAAATCCCTCGATCCTTAGTGATTGTGCGAGTTCAATTCTCGCCCCGGGCACCAATAAAATAAAGGGTTTAGGAAATTAATCCTAAACCCTTTTTTGTGGTCTAAACTCGGTTTTTGTTATTTTGTCCCCATCCTGTCCCCACTTTGAATGGTTTCAATATGGTTAATTGATATCGTTTAAATTTGCGGCTCTCAGCAAGCCGTAGCACCAGGGATTGCTTTTTTATTTCCTTGACAAATAATAATTTATATATATAAATTAGATAGTTAGAATCCATGACACCAAGGCTTTTATGTAAACTCTTGTTTTCAATATACATTTTTTGGCAAACTTTGAGACGTACTTATGTTCAAAAATCAGATCTTAAAAGATCTATATTTTTTCGAAAGAGGGTATCTAAACGGAAATCACTTTGTTTATCGATCAAAATCCCCGATCCTTATTGATACAGGATATATTTCTGACTTCAACGAAACGGAAAGGTTAATAACTGGGTTGGGAGTAAACCTTTCTGATATTTCCTTAATTATTAACACCCACACTCATTGTGATCATATCGGCGGAAATAAAATCATTCAGAAAAAATCTGGGTGTGACATTGCTTTGCACAAAGCCGGTAGATATTTTATCGAAGCTCAAGATGATTGGTCTACATGGTGGAGATACTATAACCAAGAAGCTGATTTTTTTAAATGTACAAAAACTTTGGAAGATGGCGATATTATCGCTATTGGCCCTCATAAATTTCAGGTTATTTATACGCCGGGGCATGCTTCTGATGGCATTGTCCTATATAACCGCCAAGAAAAAATCCTCATATCTTCTGATACACTTTGGGAGAATGATATGGCAGTAATGACACTTCGTGTTGAAGGAAGTTTGGCATTTTTTCATTTGCAAGAATCTCTTCAGAAACTTGAAGCTCTTGATGTAAAAAAGATTTACCCTGGCCACGGGAGACCATTTAACGACATAAAAAAGGCTATATTAAAAAGCATGGCAAAAATTGAAAGGTACCTACTTGACCGGGACATGATTGGTAATGATTTGATAAAAAAGATCATAGTTTATACCCTATTGATGAAGAAGATCATTAAAGAAAACGATCTTTTTCCCTACCTGATGGATACTTATTGGTTTAAAGAGACAGTCGATCTTTATTTCAACAGCGAGTACGAAATGAAATATAATGAAATCATGAATACTTTCTTTGAGAGAGGAATTATCAAGCGTGAAAATGAAAACTTGTCTACAACGGTAAAACCATGAGTGTCCGCAATTAGAAACTATCTTTATATTGTTGTCGGTGGTACGTTACAGGAAAAGAGCACTTGATCTTAATACTCCTGAGTTCCCAGCATTAGAAGAAGAGTTTGAAGATTCTCGGGCGTTTCATTGGCTAATTCAGAACGCAGGTCAATTTGGATTCGAGCTTAGCTATCCAAGAGAAAATAATTATGGCGTCTCATATGAACCTTGAGGATTGAGGGTCAAATCTACGTTTGACCTTTGATATTTTTCAACAAGAGTCAAGCGTAGACTTGATATTCATCTTATTATTAATTTTATATCTCCTGTCTCGGATAACAGGGTCAAAGGTCATCGGCTGATAGGTTGATTTCCCAAATCACCAATAAAGGGTAGAATCAAAAGCCAAGGTAAGGTAAGCCTCCGATGATCCCTAAATTGCGGAAGGCCAATGATCATATCCTTATGCCCTTTGGAAGGTTGGGCTAAATAAGTTCCGAACAACCGATCCCAGATTGACAAATTGAAACCGTAATTGCTGTTCGTTTCGCGGATAATAACTGAATGGTGCACACGGTGCATGTCAGGTGTCACCACAAAAAGCCTTAAGAAGCGGTCTGCTGATGGTGGCAACTTGATATTGCCGTGATTGAACATAGCCACACCGTTTAAAATTATTTCGAATGCTAAAACAGAGACCACAGGTGGGCCAAGAGCGACGATTATGGTTATTTTTAGAATCATGGAAAGAATGATCTCTATAGGATGAAATCTTAATCCCGTTGTCAAATCGTAATCCAAGTC
>DATFMK010000535.1:0-5422 GCA_035267005.1 Balneolales bacterium | reverse complement strand
GACAAAAACTGTGGGATTATGCACAGCCAAAATCCTTAAATACTGACGATATAGATCTACCCTCTCATCTTTTTCAGGATCCAAAATTTTATCCTTTCTTCTGGATCTACCAACCACTGAATAAGCCTGACAAGGTGGTCCACCAATCAATACCCAATTCTTAGATCCTTTAAGTGCTTTTTTTATCATCCTGTCAACTTCTTTAGGCTTTGCAGATTCTTGATCATAGCCCAATTTCGCCCTCCAAGCTTCTTCTTTTGCTAATTTTGCTTCTTTAGGCCATTTTTCAAACAGTTTCTGAGTACTCATATTTCCCTGTAATACATCGTAATAGTCATTAGGAATTTTATCTTTGGAAAATTGTCTATAAAAACTACGCAGTGTTAATGTTTGATGAGCAAATTTATCTTTCTCAATTGACAGGGCGATTTTAAATACGCGTTTATTTCTGTGAGTCAAAGTACTAAATCCTTCTCCTAACCCTCCCGGACCAGCAAATAAATCAATTATGGGTATAGCCAATTGTAAATCCTTAATTATTCTAATCAGATAATGGGAATAATTTATCCAAACTTGTTTTTTTTAATTTTATTTTCAACATATATTGGTAGGTATTTATACCCTCTTCATTACATACTTTAAAACACTCATCCATTAATTGATTTCTCTTTTTAGCTTCGTCTTTTGTATAGGTTGGCAAATAAGTATCTAATGATATGTAATCAATAAAATCTTCATCAGGGTGAAAAATAACTCCTTCTTCTATCAGAGCCTTCGTAAATTTCTCTACATCATCTAAATTTTTGATTCTTGATAGCATTATCCTCGATTTTTAAGATCAATAATTAATTTTCGTAAAGTTTTTTCTCTTTTATTTTTTTTTAATTCACATTCCCAAATTACAATAACATTCCAATTCTTATCCTGCAATTGTTTAATATTTTGATCGTCCCTCTTTTTATTCTCATATAATTTCTTTTTCCACCATTCTGTTCTTGTTTGAGGCATTTTAAAATATTTACAGTTCTTATGGACATGCCAAAAACAACCATGAACAAATATGACAGATTTATATTTTGGAAGAACTATGTCAGGTGTACCAGGTAAATCATTAACATGTAATCGATAACGAAATCCGTTTGAATGTAGAAATTTTCGAACCAAAATTTCAGGTTTTGTATTTTTGCCCCTGATTTGGCTCATATTATAACTTCGAACCTCCGGCTCATGAACATCGGCCATAAAAAAGATAGTAGTTAAGTCATGCTAAATACTTTTACGTGAATTTAAAGTTATTAAAAAATAAATAGACCGCAATAACTAATGTTTATATTTTCAACTTTTTGGTGTAGTCTGAAATCTAATTCGTAGGATTTCTTTTCATATAATTCGCCTTATCCGGTATCACGAACCTTACTCCTCCGGTTGGATCTTCAATGTCTCCGTTATATCTGGGAATCAGATGGATATGAACATGTGGAACGGTTTGTCCGGCGTCTTCTCCAATATTGATGCCGACGTTAAATCCATCGGGTGAATATTGCTTTTCCAGAAGTTTTTTGACGCGATTGACCATTAGCCATAATGCCGATTGTTCCCGATCGGTCAGATCAAAATAGCTGCTAATATGACGTTTGGGGATGATGAGTGCGTGTCCTTCATTGACCGGAAATTTATCCAAAATCGCGAATGCTGTTGCGGATTCGGTCAGCAGCTCATGATCGTCATTCAGCACACAAAACGGACATTCGGTATGGACATTCAACTTTGATGTAATGGAATAGAGCTGGTAATTATAAATCTCACAAAACTCATTTTGAAAAATACTCTCCCAGGGGAGTTTCACATTGCACTGGTAGGTCTTTTTGTGATATTTACGATGCGTCCGGAATCCTTCATAACGGACATCTCTCCTAACCGTAAAATAGGTATGTCCCCCTGGTTTTAATAATTCGGAAATCTGCATCAAAACGCTGGCTTGTTCAACCGGCAGCAAAACATTGAGTACGTAATTGCAAATAATGGTATCAAATTTCCCATCCGGATAATCCGGGGCATAAACGGGATCATACCCGACAATATCAAATGATTGAGTTTTCAGGAACTTCACATCCGCGCCATAACCACATCCGAAATCGAGCACCCTGCCTTTTATCCTTCCCATTCGGTATAATTTTTTGGTGGGATAGGAAGGATATTTCCGCTCTTTGGCGGTGAGATGAGCATTAGGATTTCGGAATTTGACATTCATATTGAAAAACGGGCAATATTTCGTGATTCGGCCAGAATATTAACATAATGGGTAACCATATCGGTAATGCCCCTGGAATCTGGTCTTTTCTTTTGGGTTTTTAAAAAGCGATTAGATACATCGGTAGTGATACTGGCTGAAAGTTCTTTGGAGATAAAATAATTATCGTAAGTGCGGATCAGTCGGGGCCGGGCTTGCATTAATGCTTCAGGAGATGGTAATTTATCACGCTTTTTAAAGGAATTAAAGGACGGATCGCTGGGTACCAAATTCCACATCTCATTTAGCGGATATAAGGATACCGGAATAATGTGATCCAGATCATAGGTCACCCCATTTTGGATGATACGACCACTCCACGGACATTCAAACCGATGACCTTCCATCAGTAAAATATCGATTTGATTGCGTTCCCAGGTTAGTGGCCTGCGATTATCCGGACGATCCGTTAACAGCGTATAAACCATACCGCGTGTAATATTCCGGCTGGCTTGTTCGACGTGATCGGTAAAAATACTCCATTCGTGGATGCACAATGCTTCAATCCATAATGATAGATCCTGAAACGAGTTCCAAAGATCAAAATCGACCAGTAAACATTTTTCATTTTCTTTAGCTCCCGGCAGAGCTATTATTCCAGACCGATCATACATTCGCAGAGGTTTTGGTTTCTCAAAAACCTGCCAGTTACCGGGTCCGGCGTACCGGATGGGTTGCTCTAATGCCGTCCTTATTTTCGTATTTGTCCTCTTATATAAGTTACTGAAGCTTAATGGATAGGACTGATATTTTCTCTTAATCCGAAATTCATTAATCAGATAAAATCCATCGGAAGGTCTGTTGCCACCTGGATTTAGATCTAACCATTTTTTTCGCAATTCTGTAAGTTCCGGCCGGAAAGAGATATCATTACTTAAAACACCATTTCTGTTAGAACGCGGTCCCTGGTATACCTGGTAATTTACATCCACAAAAGACCAGTAGTAAGCAATCCAATAATCCGCCAGTAATTTCAGAGGAATGGCAATATCCCGGTGTTGATCGGCAGCATCCGGGAAATTCATCACGACATCATTAATCGCTCTCAGTAAAGCAATTTTATAACTGTTTTGCTTATTGTCATGACGCAATATGGTACTGATGGTTTTTCCGGACATTCTTTGTAGATGATGTTAAAATTTCCCCAGTCCCAATTAAGTACATTTTTATCGATTTCTCAACACTTATCTATATTAATGTTTGAATGCTTAAGTGTTTCGGCATTAATACCAATCGAAATCATGACAAAAAACTTTGATCATCAGTTCCTAATGATATAAACATTACAATTCACTCATCCGATACGTTACTTTTCATCGATGATCCCGAAAGTATGCGGGACCAGCAAAGCTGGAACAAAAATCGCCGGCTGACTGCTAAATCCACCTCCATTTCACTAAAAAAATCCAATGCTCCATAACGGGGCTTACCTAATTTCAGGAACCATGCGGTATGGATTTTTTCTTAACGCTGTATTCCGCCAGATTCTTAACGCCCATTCTTCTAAGTCCGGAACCTATAATATCATTGATGCTGATGAGTTAACCCAAAAATATTATTTCAAATTCTCACATTAAATTCGAATCACCGATTATTCATTTTTACAACACTTATCTATGTACTCAAACCAAAATTATTCTTACTTTATTTTCTAATTGATAAATGCCTGATTTTGGGTGAGAGTACATCAAGAGGATTCAAATAAACAGATCTTTTATACTAATTATGGGAAATTCACGATTTTCCCGCGTTCCCTAAAACAAAAACCGGATGCTTATCCGCCTGATATTCAACGTTCCAATACTTAACCAAGGATGTAGGGAATCGTCAAAATATTCAGTAAGGATTCAGCGATCCGGTTTTTCTGTTATTATTGTTCTAAAACTCTACCTTTGTATCGTTTCTAAATGCCAAATATTTTGTTAATGATACTGCGATTTTGATATAATGCTAATGAGAGTATTTACTTCCCATCGATATCACATATCACTTCAATCGTCTTTTAATTAAACCTCACCTTATCTGGATTTTGCCTGCATAATATTTTGAATCAACTTCAAATCATATTCAGGTGCCGCTCCGTTTTGGGAAGCAACGTAGGCTCCTGTCGCGTTGGCCATGGCAAGGATCTCATCACCCGGCTCGCCTTTCTTAATACCGTATAAAAGTGCCGACAGAAATGCATCACCGGCACCCACCGCATCAGCCACATCGACCTTGAATCCATGATGCTCGAACCATTCATTATAATATAACAGAGCCGATCCGTCTTCCCCACAGGTCAGGGCAATGATCGGGATATCAAATTCTACCGACAGAGTCAGAATTGCTTCATGTATTGATTTCGGCAGATTATACCACTCGCGAAGCTGCATTAATTCGTCATGATTCAGTTTCAGGATATCGGCGTAACTCAATGAATTTTCAATCACCTGTTCATCAATAAAGGGCGGCCGTAAATTGATATCAAATACATTGAGACACTTACACCTGCATAATTGCTCTATAGTTTTTCGCGTGGTCTCTGCCCGCTGAGCAAGACTGCCGAATACGATAGCCCAGGCTTCTTCTACTCGTGCTAAAAGTGGGTCTGTTACTTCTATGCGATCCCAGGCTACCGACTCGACAATTCTGTAATCGGGATTCCCTTTTTCATCGAGATCAACCTCGACGAATCCGGTCTCCCAATCCTCATCTTGCTGAACAAGATTCGTTGAGATATTCCTGTTTTCAATTCTGTGTACGGCCTCTTTACCCAGACGGTCGTTGCCGACCCGGCTTGCAATGGCTACCTGATCAATCAAATTGCGTAAATGCAGACTCACATTCAGGGGTGCTCCGCCCAGATACAATCCGGATG
The DNA here is from genome assembly GCA_035267005.1 of Balneolales bacterium. Lineage (GTDB taxonomy): Bacteria > Bacteroidota > Rhodothermia > Balneolales > DATFMH01 > DATFMH01. Next base: position 272 of record DATFMK010000535.1, on the reverse strand, counting down.
GCAGAGAGTCCCATAAGACCTCGCCTATACAGATGATTTCATCTTTACAACAGTTTTTCATATCCCCAAAACACGGAATTTAATTTGAGTTTATTTAAGGAAACAAAAGAACACGTTTTCATTATAGCAAGTTTCAACTCTAATATCCTCTTCGTTATGCTTCCAGCGAATTCACTTCCTTAACGGAAAGTCCCAGTTCGATCTCTATCTCTTCCAGACTCTTACCTTTAGTCTCGGGAATGTAGGCCAGAATGAAGATGAAGGTGATTACA
>DATFMK010000534.1:0-5302 GCA_035267005.1 Balneolales bacterium | reverse complement strand
GTCGTCCAAAACAAAAATGGTCAACCGCAAGGGATTGCCTGGAAAAAAGATTACGGCAGGCCCGGGTTTGAGTTTGAAGTATGAAGTATGTTACTGTTAATGCCTGTATTTAGTTGACCGTTTTCATTCACTTATTTTCATCTTATGAGTTGTTAATTCTTGAGTGATATTAGAGCCAGAAGGATTGTTGTCCTCAGCCCGGAGGGCTGAAAAGTCCCCCGGGATCTGAGTTGTTAATTCCGTCATTGACTTATCACCGTCGGATTGTTGTCCATTACAAATATAATATTTTTCAAATTCATTTGGGCTTTTTCTTTGTAACTCAATATGGGGCTTTTCCTTGTTGTAAAGTAACACGGTTCGGTCAACCTCTTTAGTGAGTTCTTCAAAACTTCTTATTTTTCTATGTATCAGATAATTATTTTTTATTACGCCATTTAATCTTTCCGCCTTGCCGTTTTCCCAGGCATATTCACACATGCTGTTTAAAATCTTTTCATTTTCAGTAAGTTTTAAAAATTCTTTATCATAATACTGTCCTCCTCCATCCGAATGAAAGATTACCCCAATAATGAGCTGGCCTTGGTTTTTTCTAAGCTTTATGGCCATGGAAAGTGCAGGTAAAGTGGTCTGTTCAGTGAGTAATCTTTTAGAGACAGAATACCCTAATATCCTTCTTGAGAAAGAATCCAGAATAAAGGTGATATAATAAAATCTTCCTTCAACCTCGTAATAAGTAATATCGCTCTGCCATGCTTGATTTATTGAAGTAAGTACTTTGATTTTTAACAGATTATCAAACCGGATAACTCCACTGCTGTCAGTAGTTCGATGCCAGTTTTTAGTCCTTATAGAAGTCAAATGATGTTCTTTGCAAAACATTTCAAAGGTATCACGCCCCATACTTAATGGACGTAATTTATAATACATATCCCGTATTCCCATAGTGGGATGCTCTTCGCGTATCTGGCCGATGAGCATTAATAACTGCTCTTGTTCAGAACGTAATTTATAGATTTTATTCATCATCTGATGAAAGGATTGTTTTGTGATACCCATGGCTTGGTATATTTTATTCATACTGTAGGAGTATCTTTCTCTGTATCGCCAGAAGTATTCAAGGGTTGGGTAGAAAGTTTTTTTTTAATATCTACGCCATACATCTCTTCTGCCAGATCAATCATTTTATCCTTAAAATCAATTTGGATTTGCTTTTGACCGATAATCCGTTCCAAATCAGCTACCTTTTTCTTTAATGCCAGTAGCTGTTTGGTGTCGCTGTCGGTCTCAATAATAATTTTTTCATTTTTGTTTTTCATGGACCCAAATTTGTTTAACCAACGGTAAACATTAGTGCCTGTTACCTCATATTGTTTACAAATTTCGGAAATTTTTGTTTTACCGGTTTCCAGTTCCCTGACTTTTTGAATCTTGAAATTGTCACTGAAATGTCTGCGCCTGCGTTCCGCAGTGGTCATTTTAAATTGTTCTCTTGTTGCCATTTTTAACTATTTTTAGTTGCTAAAAGTGGTCAACCTATTTCAGGCATTGACATACAAGAGGAGTCAACCGGATGTATCGGGAAACAGCCTGAAAGGCTGAGAGATCAAAGCCCGGGGTGAAGCCCCGGGTATTGCGGCCACCCACCTTTCCTCCGCCGCATCCATAATGCCAATTTTGAAACCGGATGTTTGTTATGCGGCGGAAGGAAACGAAAGATTATACATAACCACACGATACAATCGTGCGGCAGCGGGGGCAGCCCCGGGTACTTAACTGATTTGTTTCGTTAAAAATCTTTGAAAATCATTTTGCCCGATTATCTCTACTTCAGAAACAGAACCCATGGTATTACCAGTGTATATCAGATACTTTTGTGCAAAATCAGTCTGCGGTAAATTTTTGAAATTTCTGAGAAAATCTCTATTAAAAGTTTCACCTCCTTTTATTTCCAGTGCCATTGTTTTTTGATTATCTAATTCAATGATACAATCTATTTCTGTTCCATTGCTTTCTCTCCAGTAATATATTGAAGGTTTTTTGCCGGCATGTTGCTGTATTTTAATTATTTCACTGATGATGTAGTTTTCGAAAAGTGCACCATAAAGGTAATGGTTGCGAATCATATCAGCATGCTGAATATTTAACAGTGAACAAACGATACCAGTATCATAAAAATAAATCTTTGGAGATTTAATGAGTCTTTTATTGTAGTTTTTATAAAATGGATGAACCTGATACAGAATAAAACTTGACTCTAATAGCGAGAGCCACGATTTTACGGTGTTAACAGTTACTCCAGTATCGTTGGCTAAAGAACTAAGGTTCAGGATTTGTCCGATACGTCCGGCACATAATCCAATAAACCGTGAAAAGGTATTTAAATTTTCTATTGCTTTCAAAGACCTGATATCTCTCTCAACGTATGTTTGAATGTATGAAGGATAAAATTCTGTTGGTTTAATACCAACATCATGCAGACGCGGATAAAAACCTCTGAAAATGGTATCGTTTAAAGACTGGTATTTAGCAGATAATTCAGTAATACCAAATGGAAGTAGATGACTTATATGTGTTCTCCCGGCGAGGGACTGCGAAATGCGATCATTTAATAAAAAGCTTTGCGACCCGGATAGAATATATTGTCCGGGATGGCCTCTTTCATCGGAAACCACTTGTATATAACTGAACAATTCAGGAATATTTTGCGCTTCGTCAAAAATAACTTTAGGGCCCTGTGAATTTAAAAAACCCACAGGATCATTGAGAATCAGTTCCCGGTGATCCAATCTTTCCAGGTTAAAATATTTGTAATCGGAAAATTCGTTCCTTAAAAGTGTAGTTTTTCCGGATTGTCGGGGACCCGTTAAAGAAAGAATCGGAAACTTTTTCAGACGGTCTTTTAATATGGGAGTTATCTGTCTATGGATCATTATTATGTAATTTTATAATTCCATTGCAAATTTACATAGTTATGATGATCAAAACAATTATTTAAGTGATAATTTTGGGAGAAAGGAGGAAGAGGAGGCATGAGAAGAAGCTTACTATATTGCAGAAAAAAAATAGACTGCTTATATTTAAGTTGGTTTAACAATTAAAAAAGCAGTCTATTATGAAAAAAAAGTATTACAAATTTACAAAAATTAATCATTCAACCTTGATAGTTGGAATTGACATAGGAAAAAATACACATTACGGTTATTTGAGAACATTGCTTTATGATGGCTCAAAAAGCTTTCCTTTTTCGAATACAAAAGAGGGATTTGAGCAGTTAATCAAAAGAATAAAGCAATTTGAGGCTAAACATAAAACTACAAATGTAATTATTGGTCTTGAATCAACCGGGAGTTATTGGTTACCATTGGCGTACTATCTTAAGCAAAATACACATTACCAGCTGGTACAAATAAATGGAAAACATACGAAGAGATTTAAAGATGTAACGGATAATACTTCAAGAAAAACCGACCAAAAGGATCCCAGGGTAATTGCGCAGATAATTTTAATTGGGAGTAGTCTGAGAGTTTCTCTTCCGGAAGGTGATAAAGCCGTTATACGGGAATTAACCCGGAGCAGAAAAGCTATTTTGGAAGATAAAAAAAGAGCTCAAAATAGATTACTTCGATATTTGTCTCAATATTTTCCCGAATTTGAAAAATTATTTAAAGATATAACCTGCAAAACAGCATTATATTTATTAAAGGAATATCCTAATCCTGATGATATTCTAAAGACAAATGAAGGCCAGCTTATCAGTGAATTGAGAAAGCTTAGTCGTGGGAGATTTACTGCAGAAAAAGTAAAACAATTAATAACATATTCAAAAGATAGTATTGGTATTAAACAAGGGATTGAAGCGTACGAGATGTCATTACTGATACAAATTGAACAAGTAGAATTTGCTCTTAAGAAAATACAAGAGATAGAAAACAGAATTAAAGCTAAATTAGTCCGCATTTCAGAATATTATATATTAAAATCAATCAAAGGGCTGGGAGATATGACCATAGCAACAATAATTTCTGAAGTAGGGGATTTTGCAAGATTTAGAAATACTCATGAACTTGAAAAATATTCAGGCTTAAACCTGGTTGAAAACAGCTCTGGTAGGCATTACGGACAAAAAAGGATTTCAAAAATAGGAAATGAACATTTACGCTGTGCCCTATACTTTGGAGTATTACGTATGATTAAAAAAGGTGGTGTTTATTATGAAGTATATCAAAAACACCTGGAAAAAGGAATGAAAAAGAAAAAAGCCATAATAGTCATTTCCAAAAAGATGCTAAGAACCATTCATTCATTAGTAAAAAATGAGCAGATGTTCGAATTAAAATATATAGATACCACATATCATCAAGCAGCATAATATTGGTACAGGTAAAGGGAGCATCTCTTCCGACTTAAAGGCTTTTAGAGACCTTCCGCCGAAGCTAAATGCCCCTTTTCCTGTCCATTATTAGCTCCAATTATGTAAGAATATGACCGCAAGGGATCATCAAAATATTAGAATAGGGCAATAATGGAAACCAATAAAAGATATTAACAGAAAACAGGCTTATGAACAAAAGAAAAAAGTAGGCAAAAAAGAAAAGGTGTTAATAACCAGAATAACTCTCCGCTTCGCTACGAGTTATTTCCGGTTATTAACACCATTACATCATAAATAAATAAAAAAGTTTGTCTAAGTTAAATTAGTCGGAAGACAGAAGACCGAAGTGGAGATCGCGGCATGCCCGATAGATAGGGGGAAAATGAGAGGTGAAAGATGAGAGATGAGTTGGGAGTCAGAAGACCGAAGTCAGAAGTCAGAAGGAAAAAAGATTCCGGCATGCCCGATAGATAAGGGGAAAATGAGAGATGAGTTGGGAAAAGAGTCAGAAGACCGAAGCCAGAAGACCGAAGCTGTTAATTTGTTTATTTGTTGAGTTGTTGAGTTGTTTAGAGATTTAGGTTTGAGGGTTTGATGTTGTTTACTCCGCTCGCGCAAGGCCCTGTCATCCCCCGAAAGCTCCCGATAGCTATAGGTCGTGATCCTTGCCCTCACCGGGCCCTCCCGCCTTCCGAAGGCAAGGATTGATATTGTTTTCTCGTTTTAGCGATATCAGAAATTGATAAACGCTGCAAGTCACGTAGTGACGACATTATGGTAGAATGAGAAGTTGAGAAGTTGAGGGGTTGAGAAGTTCAGGAGTTTAGGGGTTTAGGGGTTGAGGAGTTGAGTGGTTGAGTGGTTGAGGGTTGATTCGGAAGACCGGAGCAATCTGTAGAGACAACACATGTGTTGTCTGATTTAATC
>DATFMK010000533.1:0-2330 GCA_035267005.1 Balneolales bacterium | reverse complement strand
GTCCTGGGATATAACCAAGCTCAAAGGGCCGGTCAAGTGGACCTACTTTTATCTTTATGTGATCATGGACATCTTCAGTCGTTATGTTGTCGGCTGGATGATCGCCCAGCGTGAACTTGCTGCTTTGGCAAAACGGCTGATTGAGGACACTTGCGAAAAGCAACACATCGAGTCCGATCAATTGATTATTCATTCAGATCGTGGTCCAAGCATGAAATCCAAGCCCCCCCTGTGTTAGGATTTCTGCCTTTACAGAAAGTTTATAGGTTAAATTTATTTATTTGATCTTGGCGGCAAAATGCTAAGGGCACTCCATCATAAATCCATGGAATGCCCTTATTTACTCAAAGTGGGAAGTTAAATCACAGTGACATTTGCAGCAGCAGGACCTTTTTGTCCTTGCTCTATGTCAAAGGATACCTGGTCGCCATCATTGAGGGATTTAAAACCGCTTGCGTTGATTGCTGAATGATGAACAAACACATCCGGTCCGTCTTCCTGCTCAATGAATCCAAAACCTTTGTGGTCATTGAACCATTTAACAGTTCCATTAGTCATAATAACATTCTCCTTTCATAAAAATTTTCAACGTTGCAAACTGGAGGATGCCACTTTGATAAATGGATTGTACCTTCAGAAAGAAACCGTCCCGAGACTATAAGGCGGGACTTAATTGATTGGGTAGAACATAATCCTTCTTTAGGTCAATAGCAAGCGAATTATCTATCTTTTTCTAGTCTATACCATTCTCTTATTTTTTTTAATCCAGCTTGTCCGAGTGCATCGTCACGATCAAAATAAAAAGTGATTACATTACCAAGATAAACAATCAAACTCTCCCAACGTTTAAAATAAATATAAGAAAGCCGCCGAAAATAAGCTCTAAAAAAACTTTCTAATAATTCTAACCTGTTTGCTTTCCATTCTCTTTTACTTTTATATAAAAATTTTATGACACCTACAGCTGAAATCATATCCCTTATCCCGATATGAGTCTCTTTTATTATCTTAAAAAAAGGATCAACATATTTTATTTCATGCTTTTTGAAATAGTCTTCAAAGGTGTACATCTCTTCACGATCACACAACTGGCCGCCCATATTCACATCTTGTTCATGGAATGTAACATGAAACAATTCGTGATTTTGTTTCCGGGCTGTGCCTATCCCTATCTCTTCGGCTATAAACAGCAAATAATCTTCCAAGGATATAACTTTTTGCCCCGAACTAAAAAACCTTTCTAAAACCGGCATAAGTTTTATCCCTGAATGTTGCCTTTTTATTGCCAGATCTCTTAACAACGGAGAAATCCATTTTCGCAACCTAAATAGTCCTGGATCATCTAACTGCGAAATTTTTGATATCCTATGTGGACTGATTGCACAATTAACAATTAGATATGGTAGCACCCTTTTTCCATCATCTCCGTATTCAGCTTCGTCAAAATTGCCCTTTCCATCAGGTAGGCTATACAATGGTTGATATGCCAAGAAATCAATAAACCCTTCACTGTAAGGGCCTAATTTTTCAAATGATGTTAAAGCATTATTTTTTTCTATCTTACCTCCAACTCCAGTAAATTTTAGTGAATTCTTATTATAGGGTTTAGAAACCGGATCATGAAATAAACCGGATGATTTGAATGCTAATAATCTTCTATCGGGTAAAGGAATATAACATTGACGTAGATTAGCAACCGGAAACTGCGCCTTGTCATAATGTCTATCTGTCACCGCAACAATAATTTTACCCCCCCTCGTCAATATTTCATTTGCCACCTTTGGCTTACCACAGAGAAAAATTCCTTTGTTTTCGATGATATAATCAGATAGAGTCTTATCTCCTTTTATCTTTTCGCCGGCTAACTTTTTATTGCAAATTTTCATCTTTCCTGTTTTCTCCTCAGGCAATACCTGCATAAAAACCGGTCTTAATACTCGATCATTTAACAACGCCTGTTTAACTAACTTAATCGCTTCTGAATTAGAATCGAATAATTTCACAATCTCCGGATATTTATCCAATCCTTCCTCTTGCAAATACTTATTCCATACCATTTCTTTAATCATGCTTCTTGTTTCTCCGGAGCCATTTTTTGTATTGAACAGGGGAAGACAGGTTCGTTTCGAAGTATAGATACAGCTCCCCTTTCAAACAATCATGCCAGTTTATAATTCCAGAAATTGGGGGATTTTCTCCATATGCATCCTTAAAAACCAGAATTTTTCATCTTTTTCAACCTGGCAGGGTCTAAATTAGAAACTTATAAATTTAAGGGGCGTCCCGCAAGTTCCTTCTATTTCACAAGAAGGTCGTTCAGATCTCATTTT
>DATFMK010000532.1:0-4420 GCA_035267005.1 Balneolales bacterium | reverse complement strand
GCCGGACACGGCAACAAATGGAGATAAAGTGAGCTACCTTTCTGCAACAAATAATTCAGCTAATCTTTCAATTTCTTTAAACTCAAATGAAATTGATTATAAAGCGGGGAAAGTAAGTCAGGATGAGAAAGGAAGTATTTCTTTAAATGTAAAAGACAACAAAACGGGTTTGACAAATTCTCAACTTCTTGAAGTTAAAGTAATGGATCATATTATAAAAACAATTAGCGTTGCTGATTTCAAGAACATGGGCGTTACAAAACCCGGGGTTGGAGAAGTTGGTATTGATTCAGCTGGGGTTTATGTTCCGTATAACAATATTGTTGTTTTGAATGGAAAGAAGTTAACGGATTCAATTGGAAGAACAGCATTTGAAACAGGAAATAATAATCAAGCAGAAATTATGCTTAAAGACAGGACTGACAGCTTGGTAGCTAATAATTATATGGGGCTTTGGATAAAGATGGGTGAAGGAAAATTGATTAATTATCCTGCTAGCCAGGCTTACTGGTATGATAAAAACATGAATAAATCTTCTTCTCCTATACCCAAAATTACGGGGGCTCCTGCCCCAGACGGAAGTTATGTTGGCAAGGTTTTTTCCAATTTAAAAGACGGTAAAAAGGTTGTAGGGGTTATTCCTTATAATGATGTTGTAAATTATCAAAATGCCTTGTATATCCCTTATGAAGCAAGAGCATTCTTTGATGTTACAAATGCAGGGGGAGGTCTGATAAAAAACAATGTTGAAAATGTTTCAATAATTAAGGTTGATAAAAATGACACAACTGTTCACTTTGACAATAAAGAAATGAGTATTGCAAAAAAAGTTATAGAAAATTTAAGTAATTCACGAGTAAATGCTGGTGGAAAATCTTTGAACATATATCAAGATTCTGTTCAAAACAGTAATCATTCTGGGAAAGGTTGGTGGGATATTTTTCCTTCTTCAAGAAACTCAAAAGAGTTGGGACCGGGGATAGCTGCAACTTATAATGTAACCTCTAATGAAACAGATAGGGCTACAACTTATGTTTTGTATAATATTGATAAAACTTATCCTTTGCAAGATGCCACTGCTATTGCTCATGAGGATGCTTTGGCTGTTGAGGGATTCCCTTATGAAATTATTAATGGCAATTGGTCGGACAAAACATTCACGGAAGCAAGGACAAAGCTAACAAAACCAAGTCCTCTCGATAAATACTGGATGGATGTTATTTTTAATCCTCATTTTAAGGCAGGAGAAGATCAAAGCAGGTTTTCTTGGATGACTTTTAATTTTGGGGAACTCTATAAAAAAGTGTATGGAAAAGATTTTGTTGATAAAACAACTTATTAATCTTTTGTATTAGCGTCTGAGATTATTGTGTTTTGAGTTTTGTTAATGTTCTTTTGAGGGGGATTTTTTGTTTATTTCAAGTACTTCTAAATTTTTTGTTTTTGTCTAAAATAAAAGATTAAATTATTCTCGGGAAGTTTGCATAAATAAGGGAGATTAATTCTTAAACTTTGCCAGATAGTTTATTAATTCTTTTATACCCTGTCTTTTAGCATGGGGAAAGCCGGCACTATAAAACTTTAAAACCGAGAAATAACTTGCAAACAGATTCTTAATAATTGGCTACAAATCCGACGCTGTCAGGATTTTCTGTGATAAACTTTTTTTAAGGCGAAAATCTTAACGGAGTTTGGTTTGAGCCAGATAATTATGTGGATAGCAACTTTAATTTGGTTTTTACATAAGATGCCCTAAGGTCTTGCCTTATGGAGATTCACTTTCTGCAAAATTTCATCAACAAAATATTTATAAAAAGAGTTTTCCTAAAAAAAGTATGATTAAAAAGAGGGGTGTTAAATTTAGTTTTATATTTCTTCTTTTAGCGATTAAAATCCTTGATTTCACATCTATTTTCCCCGAGTATTAACTGCCGATTCCCGCTCTTTCCATTCCAAAAAACTAAGATAAAAACAGACAATATGCTGTTAGGGATTGTTTCTCCAAAATAAACGGCCGGTACCCAATCATCCCATCCTGCTGGATTCCCCGTCGCAGCGGGGAATGACGTCGGAAGGAAGCGTTGAAAACCATTTAAAAACAGAATCAAAAGCTACTTTTCCAAATCACCACCCTGAGACGTCACGCCTCCGAAAAAAACATCGGAGCGGGCCGGTCCCGATCGGGTATCTATAAAACGTGCCGAAAAGGAAAAACTTCATTGTATGTTTCCAACTATAAACAAGAAATCATACCGAAAATGTTTGGTTTGCAAGCACCTCACTATGTTGTCTGGATTCCCCATCGAAGCGGGGAATGACGTCGTTGGGTGTCGTTGAAATCGCTAATAAACATAATTCCCTAAATGACACACGTAAATGACCACTTTTTAATGCTTTATCGTCCATCACCTTAGGATTATTCAAGCTTCCATTTTATTTAAATAAATTTATGTGCATTTTATGGCAGCAAAATTGGTATAATAGATTACTCCATAAAGCGTTTTATATTCAATAATAGAATATTTTAGAAATTAGAAGAGATATCATATGGCTATGACGAGATCTGCAAATCCTGCATTACGTTCAAAAGCATTTGAAGAAGTATTTGGGACCGCTACAGGTTCCGATGTTATGACACTTGACGGGACGGTAAATAAAACGGGATTGTTATTACTTATATTAATTACAGGGGCTACACTAACATGGTCAAATCCCCAGGCTTCCGGTGGATGGATGATGCTCGGAGCAATAGGTGGATTTATCACGGCAATGGTTACCGTGTTCAAAATGGATTTATCACGTTATACGGCTCCTTTATATGCTCTGTTCGAAGGACTTTTTATCGGGGGTATTTCTGCTCTGTTCGAAATGCAGTATCCCGGTATCGTTACACAGGCTGTATTACTTACTTTCGGTACAGCTGCTGCCATGCTGTTTGTCTATAAGGCCGGATGGATCAAAGTAACACAAAAATTCCGGATTGGTGTAATGGCTGCAACCGGCGGCATATTTATAGCTTATTTCCTGAGTTTTATCATGGGATTTTTTGGCGTGCACATGAATTTCATATTTGGTGGCGGAATGTTCGGCATCGTGTTTAATTTGGTTGTGATTGGTGTAGCTGCCATGAACCTCATATTGGATTTCGATTTCATTGAAGAAGCAGCCGCCAATAATGCACCTAAATATATGGAATGGTATGGTGCATTTGGACTTATGGTCACACTTGTTTGGTTGTATATTGAATTTTTACGATTACTTGCGAGTTTACAGAGACGGTAATCAATAATAAAATTATCCCCGTTTAACCAGAGCTCTTCCGTTAACAAGAAGGGCTCTTTTTTTTATAATCCAATAAATAATGTGTGGAATTAACATAAAACCAATCAATATTTGTGTTCTAATTCATTAAATTCATATTAAGTTGATAACCCATATCGTGCACCAGTAATTGAATGAATAGAAATCATATTTTAAGAATATTAGAAAATACGTGGCTACAGCCGGGGCAATTGGCAATAGGAATTATAGTATTGATTATTTCCTTTATTACAGTATTTACTTCACGGTACAATCGAATTTATAATTCTTCAGCTATACGGAGTGATAGCACCAGTGTGATTTATTTATATCATGATGCAAATATTCGTCAATTGAATATTGCAATGGACAGCTCCGGTGTTGCACACGATAGCACGGAGATGTTTTGGGTTAGTAATATGTTGGGTTGGAGAAAATTCAAGCAGGGTAGATATGTTGTTAATAAACCATATTCGTACAAAACATTTTTGAAAAAATTAGCCATGGGCAGCCAGGATCCGGTCAGGGTTACGATTTTACCGGGTTCAAACGAAAAAAGATTTGCTGAGAGAGTGGCACAGCATTTTATCTTCTCAGCAGATACACTCCAACAGGCTATGAATGATTCAACGTTCCTGGCCAACTATGGTCTGACGAAGAAAGATGTGTTCGGCAGGATGCTTCCAAATACCTACCGGTTTTATTGGAATGTGTCGCCGAAACAATTTTTAAGCAGGATGTTCGGGGAGTTTAACCATCTCGTTGTGCAAAAATACCAGGATCGTTTTTTTCAATTAAATAAATCTGTTGATCAGGTTCTTACATTAGCTTCTATTGTAGAGTGGGAGGCAAAGAAAGATTCTGAGAAAGCAATTATCAGTGGATTATATTGGAACAGGCTTAGGAAAGGATGGTTACTGCAAGCCGATCCGACGATAGATTACATCATAGGAGAACGCAGAAGATTGTTGTATAAAGATTACAAGATCGATAATCCTTATAACACATATGAAAACAGGGGACTTCCACCCGGACCGATCACAAATCCGGGTATGAGTTCCATTAAAGCCGCCTTGTTTCCTGCACATCATGATTACATGTACATGGTTGCCAAACCAAA
>DATFMK010000531.1:0-3965 GCA_035267005.1 Balneolales bacterium | reverse complement strand
CGGAATGAAAAAAGGAGGAGAACGAACATTGGTTGTTCCCCCCTCACTCGGTTACGGTGGCACAACCAATCACCTGGCAAAAGATACCCTGATATTCGATATAAAAATCGTTGATATTAATAAATAAACTGGGTTTCTCTGAGTAAATAAATACCTGTCTGAGTATTTATGATAGGTCGAAGAGTCAACTTAACCCCAATGATTCTCGCAAGCTACAAGAATCATATTGAAAAAATGATATTTTGTAAAAAATAAAGCTTACCTCAAATTAGAGGATCGTTTTTTTATAAGTTACTTTATTTACAATATGATATGTATTACTTCATATTGGTTACGTGAATAATTCGGATTAATCGTCTGACGGGTATTTTTATCAAATATTCATCAACTTTAGGAATCAAAATCAATCGTCCACATAAACTCTATGTACCCGTCTGTTTGAAATACTGCAAAGCACTTCATAGGATATGCTTTCCATTAAGTTTCCCCATTCCTGAGCCGTATTTCCTTCATTACCCATAACAATAACTTCACTATTAACCGGTGGTCGATCCTTCCCGAGATAAAGCATCACGTAATCCATAGTGACAATCCCAATAATCGGATAACTTTTCCCATTAATGCTCATCTTAAGTTTGCCACCAAGATTCCTTCGTAATCCATCCGCATAGCCAACCGGGATAATTCCCAAATATCCATTTTCTGGACATATCCATTCTGCCCGGTAACTCACGGTCATCCCTTTTTGGACAGGCTTACATTCCAACAAATAACTTTTCCAGGCCATGATCGGTTTTAAATCTGTTATGCCTGTATTTCCCGGAGGATATCCATACATTCCGATGCCATGTCTAACCATATCAAATTGAGCCTCAGGATAATAGGCAATTCCACCGGTATTGCTGATATGTGTTATTATTGAAGATGAGAAATGTTTTCTAACCTCTTTAAATGTTTCAAGTTGTTCTTTGACTTTATCCGAATCAGGAGTATCAGCTGTTGCAAAATGAGACATCAATCCTGTCTGTTTTAAATGATCAAACTGTTTTACATGGTCAAGGACTTCATCCAATTGATAATCATAAAATCCAAATCGTCCCATTCCCGTATCGAACTGCAGATGATAATGTGTACCATCCTCTAATAATTCAAAATGATGGAAATCACTCACAACCGCAGTGATATTATATTTTTTATACGCCCATGCAGTTTGTTCGTAGGGAGCACTGAATACTAAAATTTCCTTATTAAATCCCTCATCTCGAAGTTCGATGGCTTCCTGTAAAGAACATACTCCAAACCAGTCGACTTTATCATCTAAAAACCTGGCCAAACGGACAGCTCCATGACCGTATGCATTTGCTTTAATTACGGCCATTTGCCGTATTCCCGGTTTTAATCTATTTTTTAAAACATCAAGATTATTTTGCAGATCTGATAAGTTGATTTCTAAACGAGAGTTATAGAAATCAGGTCCAATATTCTTCATGAATCTTTAATCTTTCATTAGCTATCATACATAATGTTGTGCCAATGATAGGAGATAGGTCATAAAAAAGCTATCTACAAAATAGATATTATGAAATATTTACAGTTCCATATCTTTCTAACAGCCAAAAGCGCATTTCGTGAGCATCACACATTCCTTTTAACACCCCTTTATAAAAGATAGGAACAAAATCCGCTTTATAGGTCAGATCAGGATTATAGGTATCATACTGATCTAAATCGACGTATGTTCCGGGCTCTACCGGTTGTAAGTAAGGTTCAAAATCAGGAATATCTTGTCCCACCTTCCGTTCCAAATCTTTTCCGTAAAGAACATGAATCACTTTATTATCATTAAGTACCGGAATAATGCTTTTCTTTAAGAAATCTTCACTTGATGAATCCAGTTTTTCAATGATTAAAATAGGCGTTGCGTCTTGATCGATATCCATAATCAGATCATCCAATTCAGGACTATATATCAATTCTTTGCGACCGGTAAAAACCGTATATACCATGTAAAAACTAAATAGAACCAACCATATTGAAAGATTTCTATCGTAGTAAAAATACAGCACCGCCGATATGATGAAAAGAACGAGGATAATCTCCTTCCCAACACTATATGTTAATTTAGAGGCCTGATTATACCCTTTTTTAAATATCCACAGAAAAGCACGAAGAGCACGTCCACCATCCAGAGGAAACACAGGAACAAGATTAAAACCACCTAATAAAGCATTCATTAATGCTATATTCTGTAACACGAAAAAGGACTCAAGTTGATGTGCTTTAATCAGAATTGAGGCATAATAACAAATAGCTGCCACTGATATGGAAACAATGGGACCGGAAATGGCTACCAGCAGTTCATCTTTTGGTTGTATGGGGCGATGCCGTAATTCGGCCATTCCACCAAATAAAAACAGATGAATTCGTTCAATGGGAATATGCAGTAACCGGGCGGTAAAAGCATGACCGAGTTCATGAATGAGTATCGAAAATGTTAAAGCTAACGCGGTAGTTACGCCCATTATCCAATAAATTAGGGTATCAGGTCGATAGGTAAACCGAGGATAATAACGATCACTGAGCAGCCACGTTAAAAGTATCAGAATAATGATCAAAAAGGGATCAACAGTAATCTTGAATCCGGCAATATTCCACGATTTTTTCCGAATCTTATCTAGCATAAGGGAACGTTCAATAATAAATAATTTTTGAAATAACGTTGATTTTAAAAGATTTTGCTAAAAAATGAATATCCTTTTTGAACTTATAAATCAATACCTCCAATACTTATAAACTAATATACTTTTAAATCAATAACGACCTATCGGGAAAGTTATTTTTTTAAAACGTTCCTACTCATAGCCAAAGCCGGTAAATACCGTGATTTTCATAGAATAATTTAATGTGTGAACCATTTTTTCTTTTTAAAATCTTTAAGCACCACTTGGGCCGCATTGTAACCGGCCGCGCCAAAAACTCCTCCGCCCGGGTGACAGGATGCACTTGATAGATACAAATTTTTTATCGGTGTTTTATATTCACTCATTCCTGCCATCGGACGAAACATGAACATTTGGTCAAACGTCATTTCAACATGCATTACATTGCCTTTGATCATTCCGTGTTTACGTTCGATATCAAGCGGACTCTGAATATACCAATCGATTATCGAACCCTCCATATTGGGTGCATATTTTATAACCGTTTGATATATTTTTTCGGCTTCTGCCTCCCTGATATCATCCCATTTTTTCCCATTGCTTAACTTATATGGATGCCATTGAGCCCATGCAAACAAGGTATTTTTGCCATCCGGTGCAACATCGGGATCAATCTGAGAAAAGGTCATAGCGACAACCGGTGGTTTTTGAGGCGTCTCTCCTTTCAAATATTGTCCCATAGCGTTATACATAAATTGTTCATCCGGACACAAAAGCTGGAGTCCATTATGTACATCCGGATCTTCAAAACATGCTTCGTATTGGGGCAGTTCATCAACCGCACACCGAATAACCATCCCGAATCCATTTCCAATATTGATCTCTTTTACCCTCTTTAGGTTACCGATTGAAATATGGTCGGGACCAACTAATTGCAACATAGTCGTTTGTACATGCGCATTGGATATAATTTTTTTTGCTCGGATCTCTTCACCTGTTATCAATCGAACTCCGACGGCCTCCTCATTTTTTATCATAATTTTGTCGACGGGTGCATTTCTTCTAATAGTACCGCCAAAATCTTCCAGCATTTTCGCCATCGCTTGCGTTAACATGCCGCTTCCGCCACGAGGATGTTTTGCCCCACTGTCATGGTACATGGCATGCCACCCGGCAAAATCGGCAGTAGCGGTTTGATCGGGCATTGGTCCCGATTGCGCTGCCAGCCACAATATGGCAGTTCTCAAATGCTCGTTCTTAAAGGTATTTTTCAATAGTTCTCCATAACTACCCAGAATCTTTTTG
>DATFMK010000530.1:0-2090 GCA_035267005.1 Balneolales bacterium | reverse complement strand
AGGTCATCATATGAGAAATGCAAAATGTCTAACGCATCTGAGTTTAATGTGCGATTTTGATTTGTAATATAATGGATAAACGAAAAATCCGATCGAAAGGGTGAAAAGGCTTCGAGAAAAATGGCCCCTTGATGCGCCGTGTTAGGTACCGCGACTACGATTTAGTAATTAAAATCGGTATCCAACCAATAATCGAAAATGATTTTCATGAATATGAAGATCATTTGAATATTTTTTATTCGATAAATTAGTGATACCAAACCAACTCTCAGCTCCTAAGACTATTTTAAATGGTGTCAAATATTCAAATCTTAGACCCGCATCGGCAGACCAATCTCCGAAGAAAAAAGACTCGTCGTTTGTGCTCCACCCATTTTGTCCATCAGGCCTGTTCTCATAATAAGATCGATTTCTAATTTTAAGATGACGATTTACTTTCACCCCTACACCAACATTAAAATCTGAATATTTGTACAATCCTAAAAGACCTAAGTCTAACGTTTTAAACGTAATTTGATCTTTGTATAAAACATTAGGATCTGTAAATGAAATTGACTTGCCCAATTTGCTATAACCACCAAATTCATTATAACCTAAAAAAGAATAGAGGCTGATATTAGAATAAATATTAGATTCATAGCTAATTCTAAAAGATGGCATAATAGATAATGCCGTTCTGTTAGCTGTAGTCATATTCCCACTTATATTTCGAGCTTTCCAAAACAATTGGTTATAGCCAGCTCCTATCTCAATACCAAAGCCATCGGGTATAATCGAAGTATTTTGGGCTTTGACATAATTAGGAAATACCCCAAAATACAACATGCACAAAAGAAAAGTAATGAGTAGATATCGGTACTGTTTCATGGTGTTATCAGTTGATAAATGTAAGGTGCCTAACGACCCTGCGCATAAGGGGCGTTTTTAATTTGTAATTTAGCAGACAAAACGAAAAATCCGAACGGAAATGGGAAAAGGCTTAGCGAAAAACGTCCCCTTAATGCGCCGGTTAGGCACACCGTTTAGCTACCAACTTTTTGATATGCTTTTTCAATATATGGTTTCGCAATTTCCAAATCTTTTTCGGATTTAATTGTAATCTCAAAATCTCCCGTACCAAAATGACCAATTTCTCTAACATCTCGAACAATTTCTGGCAGATTTTCGAATTCGCTTGGATTTAATTTTAGAAAAAGAATTATTTTTCGGTGTTTAATTTCTTTGCAAACAATATTCTGTGAGATCCTATAAGCTACATAATACTTTTTAGGAACTTCTTCTATTGAAGGATCAAGCCCCAATACATACTCCTGTACTAAATAGGCAAGATTTTGGATCTTATCAGGTTTCTTTTCAATATGTTCTTCATAGGTATATGTTGCAGTGGTGCGTGTAATAGCAGCTTTATGTCCAGCTTCAACCATAACTGGGTTTTTCCCATCTGAGGTTACTTTTATTGATGGAATAGATGAGTTAGATTTTTTAAGAACTTCTTCAAAATAAATTGCATTATTTCTGAACAATCTATAAGTCCATAATTCAATATTGGCGCCCATTACTTGTACAGCATATAAATCATATTTCTTGTAATTGGGCGCAATACAAATTACCCTAATATCAGACCAATCAAGTTGAATATCATTACCTAATATTTTTTGAACTGCAATTTCATAATCTCCACGATGATCATTTATCCAGGAAAGGTAGTACAAACTTTGATTGATCAGTTCTGAAGATTCAACTTTTTTATATTCAATAATTACTGGATTTAAGTCTTCGGAAAGAGCTAAAGTATCGATTCTTCCGGAGTGAACTGATCCAGTTGGAAACTCTGTCGACACAAAATGACAGTTAAAGACAGTCTCCAGATTTTTTTCAATTAGTGACTGCAATTCCTTTTCAATGGAAAAATTTGTTTGTTCAACGGAAGAAAGCTGATTTCCTGAAATTTCAAAAAGTGGCATTATGAATATGTTGAGTTTGTGTTTGTGTGCCTAACGACCCTGCGTTTAAGGGGCGTTTTGACATGTAATTTAGCAGATAAAACGGAAATTCCGAACGACCCGTGCAAAGGCCGAGCGAAAAACGTC
>DATFMK010000529.1:0-14193 GCA_035267005.1 Balneolales bacterium | reverse complement strand
GGACCCTGCACCTTCTGTCGTTGGTCAGCACAACGTGCTTGCTTCATCACTGCAGTTGAAAGGATTGACGGATAACCCACAATTTACAAGTTTCGATGTGGGTAAAGGAGATTTTGTTAAACTTGACAACGCCACTCTTGGATATACGGTACCTATGCCTAAAAATTTCTCAGTGTCAAGACTGCGTATATATGTGTCAGGCCAGAACCTGTTTACCATTACAAATTATAAAGGTCCTGATCCTTCGCCACAACTTTCTGATGTTGGATCAAGCGATAGCGGTGGATTTGCTCCGAATGCAAGTAATCCGGACAAACTTGCCCCTGGTATAGATCGACGGAATACCTGGTTCATGGCCAGAACATTCACACTTGGTATAGATTTAAAATTTTAATAGTTAATCGTATTTGACATGAGTATAATTAAATTCTTTAAACAAAAATGGACATGGGGTCTGTTATTCGTCTTTATGCTGAGTGCATCATGTACGAATTTAACACAACACCCATATAGTCAGGTAACGGCAAATAATTTCTTTAAAACAAATGAACAGTTGTCGTCCGCCTTAGGGGCTGCTTACAGTCAGTTAAGCGGATATGCCGGTCATAATGGAATCTTCTCTGCACAGGAAAACTCTACCGATGAAACAGTGATACCTCAACGTGGTACGGACTGGTACGATGGTGGTCAATGGATCCGTGCTCAGATGCATACGTTTGATCCAAAAGATGATTACATCAATAATACCTGGACTTTCTGTTATGGTGGTGTTAACGCCTGTAATCGATTGATATATCAATTTGATCAGTTAGTGCAACAAGGTTCCGTTAGTCAAGCTAAAGCAGCCAGTTATACAGCCGAGTTGAAAGTTTTACGCTCATTGTATTACTACTGGTTATTGGATCTTTACGGAAACGTTCCGATTGTAAAAAAATTCGCTGGTGCATCACAATCTCCACCTAATAATGCTAATTTCCAGACAGGACGGGATTCTGTATTTGATTTTGTTGAATCAAACATTAAGTCCAATATTACAAAGTTAAGTAGGGAAAATAATACAAGTACCTATGGACGAATGAATGTATGGGCGGCACATTTTCTGCTTGCCAAGTTGTATCTCAATGCCGGTGTTTATACTGGTAAAGATCGCTGGCAGGATGTCGTAGCTCAATGCGATTCCATCATTAATTCGGGTAAATTCAGTTTATCACCGAATTATTTTGATGATTTCAAAACCAATAATCAGCATTCACCGGAAACCATCTTTGCTATACCTTATGATCAGGTCTACTTCAAAGGATTCAATATTGCGCAGATGACATTGCATTATTTGAGTCAACAAACCTTTAATTTGCAAGCCCAGCCATGGAATGGATACGCTTCTCTTGAAGATTTCTATAATTCATTCGATAGCACGGATGTACGAAAAAAAGGTTTCCTGGTCGGATATCAATATGATACCAAAGGTAACCACTTAATTGACGCAAGTGCTTTTTCAGGAGAACCACATGGTGATACTTTATATTTTACACCAAAGATTAATCAACTGGAACCGAAAGCATGGCGCGAAGCTGGTGTACGCTTCCATAAATTTGAATATGCCTTAGGTGCTACAGCTGATTTAAGTAACGATTTCCCAGTATTTCGTTATGCCGATGTCTTGCTGATGAAAGCGGAAGCTCTCTGGAGAATGAATCATAGTAGTGGCGAAGCTTTACGCCTGGTAAACATGATTCGTGAAAGAGCGGGCTTGTCTGATTATTCATCCCTTGACGCCTATAAAATCCTTCTTGAACGAGGCCATGAGTTTTATACCGAATTGTGGCGACGTCAGGATTTAATCCGATTTAAAGGTGGCATGCATTATCATTATAATAGCAAAGATGTTAAAGGAGCACCCTATCCTGCCGGACAAACCGCATTTAATGATGCCTGGTGGGATCCGGGTATGAACAGCAGATCAAAAGCTGATCCAAATACCCATGTAAATGTGTATCCTATTCCGTTTGCTCAGTTACAAGCAAACTCTAACTTACATCAAAATCCTGGTTATTAATGATTAATTGGTAGAAATCACCAATTAAAGAAACCTCTAAAAGAAGGAAATGTGTAACTTCGGTTGCACATTTCCTTTATATTTATGACATTATCTGTAATTTTTATATACATTTATAGATGATGTTTCATAAGTTGCGTCGTATCAAATTTTAATTTAATCCGTGTCGTTAGGTTTTAATTATTAAGCCGAAACACCTTATCGGTGTGATTTGATTATAAGATGAGTAAATCACCTTTTTATTTAAGGGCTTTTAAAATCGCTATGAAAAGGCGATTTCTATTTCTTAATTATAGTATGAACAGTTTCAAATCCGTCTGTTTTAAAATACCCGTTTTACTATTGGTTATCCTTTTTTTCATTTCATGCTCCTCACAGAAGAAAGCAAAGCCGGATTTATTCAAGTTATTAAACACCAAACGCACGGGTATTCATTTTGAAAACACGTTAAAACCAACCAATAAACTGAATACTTATACTTTCCGAAATTATTACAATGGCGGTGGAGTTGCGTTGTGCGATGTAAATAATGACGGTTTGGTCGATATCTATTTCACTGGTAATCAAGTATCTAATAAGCTGTATTTAAATGAAGGTGATTTTCACTTTAAAGATGTGACTAAAGAAGCAGGAATAGGTTGCGATAGTTTATGGACGACCGGAGCTACTTTTGCAGATGTTAATGGTGATGGCCTCCCGGATTTGTTTGTGTGCGTTTCGGGTCCGCCTGGTGGTAAGAACAGACATAATAAATTGTTTATAAATCAGGGAATCGATAAAAATGGGGTCCCTCATTTTAAAGATGAATCCATTAAGTATGGAGTGGCCGATTCTGGCTTATCTACTCAAGCCGCTTTTTTTGATTATAACGGAGATGGTAAGCTTGATCTGTATTTGCTAAATAATGCGATACAATCTGTTGTCAATTACTCCAATATGTCCGGAAATCAACGTATGGTACCAGACACATTGGGCGGTAATAAACTATATCGTAATGATGGCGGTCATTTTACGGATGTTACGCATAAAGCCGGAATATACAGCAGTATTATCGGCTTTGGATTGGGAGTTAATATCACAGATTTCAATCGGGATGGCTGGCCCGATATTTATATATCCAACGATTTTTTTGAACGGGACTACTTATATATTAATCAGCATAATGGCACTTTTAAAGAGGAATTGCCTAAGGAATTTCAGGAAACGAGTCTGAGTGCTATGGGTGGAGATGTAGCGGATATCACTAATAATGGGTATCCTGATATTTTTGAAACCGATATGCTGCCGTCTACAATGAGTAGATTAAAGACAAAAACAACTATTGAAGGCTGGGATGAATATCAAAAAAAGGTAAGTAAGGGTTTTTATCACCAATTTACACGTAATACGCTGCAGCTGAACAACGGGGATGGCACTTTTAGCGAGATTGGCCGTTTAGCAGGCGTCGATGCCACCGACTGGAGCTGGGGCTCGCTCATCATGGATATGAATAATGACGGGCGAAAAGACATCTTTGTATCGAATGGTATATATAGGGATCTGGAAGATCAGGATTATATCCACAAGATGTCAGATCCACGAACGGTTCAAACCATTTTGAGCAATAGAAAAACCGGAATTCTAAAAATGATCCAGATGATCCCTTCACATGCCTTGCCAAATGCAATGTTTGTGAACCGGGGGGATTTCCAGTTTGCCGATTCGAGCCGGGCCTGGGGACTGGCCCAGCCGAGTTTTTCCAACGGCTCAGCCTACGGGGATCTGAATAACGACGGGTCCCTGGACCTGGTGGTCAATAACGTGGACATGCCGGCCTTCATCTATAAGAACCAGTCCGACAGCCTGCGCCCGCAAAATCACTGGCTGACCCTTGTGCTAAAAGGAACGGCTCCGAATACCGAAGCCATCGGCGCTGAGGTGACGCTTTGGAGCGGAGGACAACAATTCTACCGGGAAGAGATGCCCACCCGCGGCTTTGAATCCTGCGTGGACCCGCGCCTGCATTTTGGCCTGGGCCCGATCACCCGGATCGACTCCCTGCAGGTCCACTGGCCCAACGGGCAGGTCAGCCGGAGGGGGCCGGTCCGATCCGATCAGTTTGTGACCCTGCGCCAGTCAAAAGCCCCGAAAAGCCGGAGGGCCCGCTGGAGCCATCCGGATTCCCAGCCGGCGAAGCATCCGCTGCTCAGCGAAGTGACCGACCAGACCGGCCTGCACTGGTCCCACCGGGAAGACCACTTTGATGATTTTAAACGCAACCCGCTGCTCTTCCAGATGCGCTCGACCGAAGGTCCCAAGATGTGTACCGGGGATGTGAACGGAGACGGGCGCACCGATTTTTATGTGGGCGGAGCCAAAGGCCAGCCCGGGGCGCTGTTTATTCAGCAGGCCAATGGGACGTTCCGCCGGCAGAAGGAGCCGGCCTTTACGAAAGATAAACTCAGTGAGGATATCGGCTGCACCTTCCTCGATGCCAACGGGGATGGACGCCCTGACCTGTATGTGGCCAGCGGCAGCGATGAATTTCCGGCCAGCGCCTCCGCCATGGGCGACCGGCTGTACCTGAACGAGGGACAGGGGCATTTTAAGCGTTCCCCGGACGAGTTGCCTACCTCGCATTATGTGAGTAGTTCGGTCGTGCGGGCCGCCGATTTTAACGGGGACGGGAAGACCGACCTGTTTGTGGGCCAGCGCATGAAGCCGTTTGCCTACGGAGAGCCCACCGGCGGGTTCCTGTTGGAAAACGAAGGGAACGGTAAGTTCAAAAACGTGACCCCAACGCTGGCTCCGGGCCTGCGCCACGCCGGGATGATCACCGACGCGCTGTGGACCGATTACAACCACGATGGGTATCCGGACCTGATCGTGGTGGGCGACTGGATGGGCATCCAGATCTGGCGCAACGATAAGGGCAAAGGCTTTACCAATGTCTCGAAGAGCCTGGGCCTGGGCCATACCAAAGGCTGGTGGAACACGATTGCCAGCGGAGACCTGAACGGGGACGGACGCCCCGATTTTGTAGTGGGTAATCTGGGCCGCAATAGTATGCTCAAAGCCGACCGGAAGCACCCACTGCAAATGTATGTAGGGGATTTTAACGGCAACGGACTGATCGAGCATATTCTGACGGTCTATCAGGGTAATACCTCCTACCCGCTGGTGCTGCGTCAGGATCTCCTGCAGCAATTTCCGGGCCTGAAGCAAAAATACCCGACCTACAAAAGCTTCCGGAATCAGACGATTCAGGATATCTTTACCCCCGAACAGCTCAAAGACGCGGTGGTGGATACCGCCGAGATGCTCCGGAGTGTGGAACTGCTGAGCCGGCCCGACGGGACCTACAAGATCGTGCCGCTGCCGGTCCGGGCGCAGTTTTCGCCGGTTTACGGGATCACGGTGGCCGATGTGAACGGGGACGGGCATCCCGATGTGGTGCTGGGCGGAAACCTGTACGCGGTCAAACCGCAGCTGGGCCGCTACGATGCCAGCTGGGGAGAGGTGCTGCTGGGAGATGGCCAAGGGCATCTGCATTCGGTCGGAACCAAAGAGAGTGGCTTCCGGGTTCGCGGACAAATCCGGGCGATCGGGCATCTAAAATGGGCCCGGAACGGACATCCGATTCTGATCGTGGCCCGCAACAATAAACCGTTAAAAGTATATCAGATTAATAAATGAGTTGAAAGTGATCACTGTTGATTATTTTAGATTCAGATTAGGAAATAAATGAGGCATAAATCAATAGTAAATTACCTCTCTTTAGTGAAGATGAGAGGATTATGGTTCGGGGCTGTTGGTTTATTGTTTCTATTAATGGCGGCATGTTCGAGTAATAAATCTCAAAAAAATAAACCAAAACGATTTACACTCATGAGTCCGGATTCAACGGGAATCCATTTTATAAATAAAGTTAAGGACAAAAAGGATTTGAATATTCTGAATTATCCTTACTATTACGATGGTGGTGGCGTTGCGGTTGGAGATTTCAATAATGATGGATTGCCGGATTTGTATTTCACCTCAAATATGCACAGTAATAAGCTGTATCTAAATCAGGGGCACTTGCATTTTAAAGATATAACAAAGCAATCCGGGGTTGGCGGTGAAGCAAAGGGTTACTGGACAACCGGTGCCACCGTCGCCGATGTGAACGGAGATGGGCTGCCGGATATTTATGTGTGTCAGGTTAATTATAAAGACAAAAAGGGAGCCAATGAGTTATATATTAACCAGGGTGTCGATAAAAATGGGATTCCACATTTTAAGAATGAGGCAAAAAAATATGGGTTGAATTTTAAAGGTTTTGCCACTCAGGCCGCTTTTTTTGATTACGACGGGGATGGGGATCTGGATATGTATTTATTATGTCATAATGTGCGAAGTATCCATTCCTATGGGCCGGAAACGTTGCGTTATAAAAAGGATAAAAGAGCGGGGGATCGTTTATATCGAAATGATGGCGGTCATTTTACCAATGTGACAAGTCAGGCCGGTATTTATAATAGTCCTATTGGTTTTGGATTAGGAATTGCGATAAGTGATGTAAATGATGATGGATGGCCCGACATCTATGTGGGGAATGATTATCAGGAGGGCGATTATCTTTACATCAATAATGGAAACGGAACTTTTACCGACAAGTTGGAAAAGTCTATTAGGCACACAACCCGATCATCGATGGGAGATGATATTGCGGATGTCAATAATGATGGTCGTGTGGATATTTTATCAGTGGACATGTTGCCACCGGATGAATTGCGTTATCAGGAATCGGGCGGACCTGATTTGTACAAGGTTGCTCAGATCAAACTGAATTTTGGGTATTATTATCAATACGCACATAACACGCTTCAGATAAATCGCGGATATGATCAAAAAAGTAATCCGTTGTTTAGTGATATTGGCTTTTTGACGGGAATTGCGGCTACCGATTGGAGTTGGTCGGGACTTATTTGTGATTTGGATAATGATGGAAATAGCGATATTTATATCACAAATGGTATATATCACAGACCTAACGACCTTGATTATATTTCTTATGTTTCCTCAAATAAAGTTCAGGAATCGATGCGAAACGGATTCAATAATAAGAATCTGAAAGTGATCGATAAAATGCCGGAAGATAAAGTTTCGAATTTTGCATTTTCTGGTGATGGCAATCTGAATTTTGCTGATAGTACCCGTTCATGGGGTCTCCATAAACCGAGTTTTTCCAATGGCGCAGCTTATGTTGATCTGGATAATGACGGGGATCTTGACTTAGTGGTGAATAATGTTAATATGCCTGCTTTTATTTATCGGAATAACACAACTCAAATGAATCCCAATCGTCATTGGCTTGAAATTTCTCTGAAAGGCTCCGGTAAGAATACGAGAGGTATAGGCAGTAAAATTTACTTATGGAGCGGCGGCAAGATGTTTTATAAGGAACAAATGCCGACGCGTGGTTTTGAGTCTTCCGTAAGTCAGGTGTTACACTTCGGTTTAGGTGATCGAACCAGGATAGATTCTCTTAAAGTAATCTGGCCGGACGCTAAATACCAGTTAAAAACCAATCTTTCAACTGATCAAAAAATTACACTTTATCAGAAAGAGGCTTCCGGTCATTATAAGTATCCCACTAAAAAGCTGAGACATACGATCTATCGTGATGTTACTCATAAAATTTCCATTCCATATCGACATCGAGAGGATACGACATTTAGTGAATTTAAAAATGAACCTTTGATTCCACATATGTTATCCACAGAAGGGCCTAAAATGGCTGTGGCCGACGTAAATGGCGATGGGCTTGAAGATTTTTATGTGGGAGGTGCCAAAGGTCAGGCTGGAAAATTATTTATTCAGCTGAAAAATGGAACATTTAAAAGTGTCGATCAAAAAGTGTTTGACGTTGATAAAGTCTGCGAAGATGAAGGTGCTGTGTTTTTTGACGCTAATGGCGACGGTAAACCTGATTTGTATGTGGTAAGTGGTGGTGATGAATTTTCAGGTCGTGATCCCAGGCTAAAAGATCGTTTGTATATAAATGACGGAAATGGTCGTTTTCATAAAGCTGAAAATGCATTACCGGATATCTATCAAAATGGCTCTTGTGTGGTTGCGGGTGATTTTAATCATGATGGTGCAATGGATTTATTTGTAGGAGGTCGGTCTGTACCATTTCAGTATGGTATTACACCTAAAAGTTATCTTTTAGAAAATGACGGACGCGGACATTTTAAGAATGTTACAGACTCTGTTGCTCAGGGTCTATCCAATATTGGGATGGTAACCGATGCCGTTTGGGCTGATATCAATCATAATAACTATCCGGATTTGGTCGTAGTGGGTGAATGGATGCCGATCACCATTTTTGAAAATAGGAATGGAAAATTGATAAACATAACCTCGAGTGACGGGCTTAAAAAATCAAATGGCTGGTGGAATTGTATTATTGCCGGAGATTTTGATCACGATGGTAATATCGATTTTATGGCTGGGAATTTAGGAGAAAATTCACCGTTGCAGGCAACCATCAAACATCCTGTCAAACTATATTTGGAAGATTTTGATCAGAATGGGACGATGGATCCGATCATAAGTCATTTTGTAGATGGAGCCTATTATCCATTTGCACGCAGAAATCAATTATTAAGGCAGATACCTGATTTCGCCAGCAAATTTCCCACCTATGCCGATTATGCCAAAAGCACAATAAAGGATATTTTTTCATCCGATCAGTTAGAAAAAGCGGTGAAAAAGGAAGTATATACTTTTAAATCGAGTTATATCCATAATAATGGAAATGGTACTTTCCGTATGAAACCACTTCCCAAACAACTCCAATATTCACCTATAAATACCATGAAAGTCATAGATTATAATCATGATGGATGGCCCGATCTTCTGACCGCGGGTAACTTTTATGCGGTGGGTACCATTCAGGGAAGATATGATGCGAGCTACGGAAATCTCTTAAAAAATGATGGTAAAGATCATTTTTCAGTAGTTTCTATGGATAAAAGCGGATTTATTGTCAAAGGGCAGGCAAGAGATCTGAAAGTGATCAAAAGGGACCATAGAAATCCTCTTATTTTAGTCTCAAGAAATAATAAGGCTTTACAGGTTTTTGAAAAGTGATCCGGAAAATAAGAAATATATTTTATAGTGGCGTTTTTAATAAGTTACTATTATTAAAGCTTATAAATGTATAAATTGAACACACTATTTTAAAGATAAAGTTAGTTTATTAATATAGATGAGGTTATTTCAAATCAGTTGCATAAATATTTTAAGCTTCAAATGCCATCTCATAAAAAATGGATTGAATTAGGTATGCACAACTTCATCAATAATGCCTCATCATTTTAAGTCATTATATTTAGTCACGAAGTATAATATGAGTTCAAAGAACAAGATTTATTTTTCATTAAGGATAAAAGTATTAGCCATTGGTATAGCTGCTTTGGTATTATTGATATCTGGTTGCAGCAGTAATAATAAAAAAGGTGAAAAAGGTATTACCAGCAGTAAAAATTATAGTCAGGCTGTATCTGATTTTTATATTGGCCTTGCTGCCGCACAAACCGATCAGGCCAATTTCGCTTATAACAAGATGTTTCAAATAACGAAACTCTATCCCAAAGAACCCGCTGTTTGGGCCAATTTGGGTGTTTTTGCAATGAGACAAGGGAATTATGATTTGGCACAAAAACGCTTCAAAAAAGCGATTTCTCTGGTACCTAAAAATGCCAATATCCATTTTTTGTATGGTATTTTGTACAGTCAGGAAGGGCAAATACAGGATGCCGTGAAGGAAATGAAAAAGGCCGCCCAATTAAATCCGGATGATCCGCTCATACAATTTTCCCTCATAAAAGAATTGGAGAGGCAGAGCAGCTCGGACAATAAAGGTGAAATTCAACAGATTTTTGATCAGTTAAATAAGATTCAACCGGGTAATTTAGCGGTGATGGTAGAACAAATTCGTTTTGCAATCCTTCAAAAAGATATGAGTACCGCTCAAAAATTTTTGAATAAGCTGGCAAATAAAGATAAAAATTGGTCAAAGGAGATTAAGCAACGCATTCAATCAATTAAGGAAAATGTGACAAAAAACGAGATTCATAAATTGTCGACACAAATTGCGTTTCTTGATCATGATTTGCGTCAGCTTCCGGTTTATCAAAAGGATTTGAGCAATGTGCAATTACCATCCAACCAAATCGGATTTTTGATTACTTCGTTTTTGTATTTGCCGGCACCTAAAGCATCCGCCTCAAAAATTGATTCGAAATTAAGCTTCAAAGAACAGCCGGTTTCTCTTTCAAACACGAATAGAACTCCTTTCATCAGGACGCTTTCTTTGCAGGGTGGCCGGGTTCCACAGTTGCTGTATGTTGAGGGCAATAAATTACAAATAAAAGGTGGGGCAAAGCTCAATTTTCCAGGAAATGAAAAAGTAAAAAGCCCCCAAATCGCGGTTTTGGATTATAATTATGATTTTAAAAATGATGTTTGTTTAGCGGGATCAAAAGGCCTTAAACTTTATCAACAAACTTCAAACGGACATTTCAAGGACGTGGCCCATTCACTTGGTTTGTCTTCCAAAATCATTAACGAACCATACCGGGCTGTATGGCGTGCTGATTTGGATCTTGATGGTGACCTTGATCTCTTAATGGCACCTGTTCATGGTAAATCTTTTGAACTCCGTAATAATGGAGACGGTACTTTCAAAAAAGTCTCTTTTCTGGATGATGCGTCAAATATCAAGGAATTTAAGTGGGCTGATCTTGATAATGATGGCGATGCAGATGCCGCGATATTGACGAACAAAGGTCAGATTGAATTATATATGAATCAGCGTTTGGGACATTTTAGAGAGGTGAACAAAAGCGAATTACCGGACAGCGTTGTTACGTTTACTATCGCTGATTTAAATGGAGATTCGCAATTCAGTCTTGTCTTCCTTCAGAAAAGTGGTAAACTGAAGCGATGTTATTATGATTCTGATAATCAAAAATGGGAGACAAAATCTGTTGGAGAATGGCCGGATTTTTCCCAAATAAAAACCCCATCAAATGCTAAAATCTTTGTACAGGATTTTGATAATAATGGACATCTCGATGTGATGGCGACAGCGGGCGGACAAACCCGGGTCTGGTTAAACGATCCGGACGGTAAATTGCATCTGATGAAAACTAAATTTTCGGGAACCGTATATTCCGTTGATGATATGAATGGAAACGGCCGTCTCGACTGGGTGGGAATGTCGGCTCAAGGCAAACCGGCGGAATGGATCAATAATGGCTCAAGTAAATATAATGGAGAGATAATTCGTCCGAGAGCATCAAATCCGGTAGGTGATCGCAGAATCAATTCATTTGGTATCGGTGGAGTATTAGAAGCCCGCTCGGGATTGATCTATCAGCGACAACCTATTAATTCTCCGCTGGTGCATTTTGGTTTAGGTACGTATTCACAAGCAGATATGTTGCGAATTATTTGGCCGAATGGTTCTGTACAAGCTGAATTTGCCGGACTGGGTGGCGGCAGTACTATTACAAACCGTCAATCACTCAAAGGATCGTGTCCGTGGTTGTTTGCCTACAATGGTAAAAAAATGAATTTTATAACTGATATCCTTTGGCGCTCACCATTAGGATTGAGATTAAATGCTCAAAAAACAGCAGCAATGGGTCAGGCTAAGGACTGGGTAACAGTGCGTGGTGATCAATTAAAACCTAAGAATGGTTTTTACGATCTCGATATTACTGCGGAATTATGGGAGACTCACTTTTTTGATTATGTCTCCCTGATGACGGTCGATCATCCTAAAAACACCCATATTTTTGTGGATGAACGCTTTTCAATCCCTCCTCCAAAATTGAAAGTTTATGTGACCGGACCTCTACATAATATAAAACGTGCATGGGATCAAAATGGAAAGAATGTTACGAATCTGATTAACAAAAAAGATGGTAAATATCTTGGCGATTTTAAACTGACCAAATATCAGGGAGTAGCTAAAAAACATTATATCACTTTAGATCTCGGTTCCGGATTACCTGAGAAAGGTCCGTTATGGTTAATTGCGTATGGCTGGGTTTATCCAACAGACAGCTCTATTAATGTGGCAATAAGTCAGGGTAAGCAGAAGCCGCCGGAAGGATTACAATTACAGATATCTGATGGACATGGTGGCTGGAAAACGGTCAATTCAAAAATCGGATTTCCCGCGGGTAAAAATAAAACAGTGCTGATCAGTCTTGAAGGATTGTTCCATCACAAGGGAGATCATAAAGTACGCCTGGTAACATCGACCCAAACGTACTGGGATGCCATCTGGTGGGCTCAGGGTAAACCGAATGCCAAAATTAAAACTCACCGGATTTTGCCAACTATCGCGAATTTAAGGTATCGCGGATATTCAAAACTGATCCAAAAAACGGAATATTCGCCACAGGTTCCGGATTATCAGGATATCACCGGAACAACACCCAAATGGTCTGATTTGGTTGGATTTTATACCCGCTATGGCAATGTCAAACCATTATTACATAAAATTGATAATCGTTATGTTATCATGAATGCTGGAGATGAAATGAGGTTGAAATTTAAGGATTCAACGCATCCTCCTAAAAATTATAAAAGAGATTTTGTATTTATCAGTAATGGGTGGGAAAAGGATGGTGACTATAACACTACATTTTCGAAAACGGTTATCCCATTACCCTCACATAATGAGACGACCTACAATACTCCGCCGACAACTTTGCAAAACGATCCTGTTTATCAAAAACACAAAAAAGACTGGATAAAATATCAAACAAGGTATATAACACCGCAGCCTTTTTATAAAGCATTGCTGTTTGGTAAAGAGATAAAAAGGTGATTTTGAATTATGAAAAATGATCGTGTAAAAAAAATATTATTAGCTGTATTTTTCGTCGCGCTTTTATCGTTTCCGGTTATCCGGACGATGTGGCTAAAGAGAAAGGCAGACAAAATATCAAAGGAAAAACATTCGCAGATTTTAAAAAGATACGGATTCTATCTGCAGGATGTCGCGAAAAAGGTGGGCATTAATTTTACACATCATCCGCCAAAATTGGATCCCAAGGTAAACAACATTATGCCAATCATTGCTGATATGGGTGCTTCGGTTGCGGTAGGTGATTTCAATCAGGATGGTTACCCGGATATTTATTTAACAAACAGCGCGATAGGTACTAAAAATGCTTTATATGAAAATTTGGGTAATGGTAAATTTAAAGATATCGCTTCTCAATTAGGTGTGGCAGCCTTGAATAACCAAAACGGAACATCGATGGGGGCCGTTTGGGGAGATTATGATAATGACGGATACCCCGATCTGTTTGTCTATAAATGGGGTAAATCCATGCTTTTCCATAATGATAAAGGCAAAGGATTTACAAACGTTTCAAAAGATATCCCGTTACCAAAATGGATGAATGCCAATACCGCTATTTGGTTCGATTATAATAATGACGGCAGGTTAGATCTTTTCGTTGGTGGCTATTATAAAAGCAATATCAATTTATGGCATCTAAAAAACACCAAGATCATGCCGAATAGTTTTGAATATGCTAAAAATGGCGGACGAAATTACTTGTTCGAAAATATGGGTAATGGAAAGTTTAAGGATGTCACTAAACAGGTAGGATTAATGGGGCATCGTTGGACCTTAGCCGCATCCGCCGCAGATCTTAATCATAATGGGTATACAGATCTTGTTTTGGCGAATGATTATGGTGTAGATGAAGTGTTTATCAATGAAAAAGGGAAGTATTTTAAAAATATTGGTCCGACATCGCGGATCGGATTTGCTCCGAAAAGTGGTATGAATGTGACTTTTGGTGATGCGCTCAATCAAGGTAATCTGGATATCTATATCTCAAATATTTCGCAACCGGGTATTTTAATACAAGGCAATAACTTGTGGGTTCCTCAATTAGGCCGGGAACAAAATCAGCTTACTTATCATAATCTGGCGGAAGATTTGGGTATTGAACTCGGTGGCTGGAGCTGGGGCGCTCAATTCGGTGATTTTAATGATGATGGGCATCTTGATCTGTATGTGGCTAATGGATATGTATCAGGAAAGAAAAAAGGGGGAAATAACAGCTATTGGT
>DATFMK010000528.1:0-2617 GCA_035267005.1 Balneolales bacterium | reverse complement strand
AAAAAAGTGCCTTTATTCAATCGCTACCTGAAAATATTCGGGAAGATATCTTAAAGAGTGGAATTAGGAACAGTCACTTGATATCCATTGCGCCAACCGGCACCATCAGTTTGCTTGCCAATAATATTTCAAGCGGAATCGAGCCCGTTTATAATTTCAAATATAAACGAAAAATTCTCGAATCGGATGGTAGTTATGCTATTTACACCATTACAGATTATGTATATCAGCTCTGGAATCAGCTTCATGAAAAGGAAAAAACACTGCCTGATTATTTCGTTACGACCAACGATTTAAAACCGATCGATCATCTTACTATGCAATCAGCATTACAGAATTATGTTGATAATGCCATTTCAAAAACCATAAATATCCCAGAATCCTATCCGTTCGAAGAATTCAGATCCATTTATGAAAAGGCGTATGAGAAGGGACTAAAAGGTTGTACCACCTTCCGTCCGAATCCGGTAACTACTGCGATTCTTACGCCCAGTGAGGAAGACAAAAAAGTTTTAACCGGCGCAGATGCTGTTCATTGCTGCAGCATAGAACGTGAAGCCGATTGAGAAAAATTAAGTACGAAAACACGCAACATAAAATTTATAATAACATTTAGTTATAGGAATGTTTTCAAGAAACGTCCATACCTAATTTAATATGATATCGAGATAAAATTTTCTTAAAAAACAACGTCTTGGAATACATATTTCGCTTGGAAGATTTCTCTCTTCGTTCGAAATGACGCGAATGGGTGAAGATGATGTTGATGGTTAAAAAACATCACTCAAAGGCGTCATCCCGAACCCGCTTTTTGGGTGAGAAATCTTCCAACCGGGGATAGGAAACAAAATAAATTTAATGTTATATCGATTTAACGTTAATTTATGAATCAATATCAAAATTAACGTATGCTCTCGTAACCACCGGTAACTCCATTTTTGGAGAAAACAATTTGCCAGAGTTGATTATTTCGAGAGCGGAATGAACCGGCAGACATCAGCAGAAAATAGGTCCACATTCTATAAAAAAGGTGATCATATTTATCACTCAGCTTATTCCAGTTTTTTGTAAATCTTTTATACCATGCCATTAAGGTATTATCATAATAAACACCAAAATTATGCCAGTCCTCCATTACAAATAATCCTTCGCTGGCAAGTGAGATTTGGCGTGTTGATGGTACCATTCCGTTCGGGAAAATGTATTTGTGGATCCAGGGATCGGTAGTAACCAGTGAAATATTGCTTCCGATCGTATGAAGAAGCATTAATCCTTCATCTTTTAGGCACCGGTTTGCCACCTGCATAAATGTACGATAGTTTTTACTCCCCACGTGTTCGAACATACCGACAGAAACGACACGATCGAATTTTTCATACAAATCCCGATAATCCTGCAAACGTATTTCAACGGGCAGCTCCTTACAACGTTCTCTTCCCAGTTTCACCTGTTCTCTTGAAACGGTTACGCCTACCACTTCAGCTCCGTATTTCTCGGCAGCATATTGTGCAAAACTACCCCAGCCACATCCAATATCGAGCACTCTCATCCCTTTTTCCAAACCAATTTTCCGGCAGATTAAATCAAGTTTAGCTTCCTGGGCATCATCAATATTGTCGGCATTTTTCCAATAACCACAACTATAAACCAAACGTTTGTCGAGCATATTCTGGAAGAGTTCATTACCCAAATCATAATGGCGCTCTCCAACTTCATAAGCCCGTGATTTACTTTGCATATTTACGAACTTAGCAGTTATCACATGCCAAATCGTCGTCGGGTTCCATTTAACCTCCTGATCAATATTGGAACTCAATATACGATTAAATAATTCATCGAGGGCATCGCAGTCCCACCACTCATCCATATAAGCTTCACCGAGTGCTAATGAACCTCCGGCCAGAACCCTATCATACAGTCCCTCATTATGAATTTTAATATCCCAGGGACGGTCCCCGTTTATTTTTATATCTGCCAGATCTAATAATCTTTCGATCGTTGTCTTCTTATCCATTTTTACCTCAAATTATGTCATTTCAGACTTCAATCTTTTTTTTATACGCTAAAGCTAACAATGTCAAGAAGTAATACGTTCAATGTAATAATGTTGGATGATTGACAAAAAATCAATCTAATTTAGGATTTTAGATTTTGGGATATACATGGACTGACTTATTAATCTATTTCTCACATTGAAATTTGTAGATTGATAAAAATAGCCCTGGCCTTTAGGCCGGGGATTATGATTGTTTTAGGCCAATAGGGCTTAAGCCTTTTACACATTGTTATCTATGAGATACTCCTTAAAAAACTCATCATATTCTTCCTGAAAAGTTTTAATTCGATGATGATGTTCTTCTTGTCTATCGATATACCGGGTTAACCCGAATTATTCACGTAAGCTACAAGAATCAATACATAACGATTTGAAAAAACAATATCTTGTAAAAAATAAAGTTTCCCTCAAATTTGAGGAGTCTAATAAGAGCTGCGAAATTTGGCCGTGCACTGCGTTGAATTTAAAAATGCTTAATCAATGTACCCATGTACGTTTCATGCACATTTTTAAATTCGCCTTGGTCACAACAAAATTTCTTGGTGAATAATCCGGGTTATT
>DATFMK010000527.1:0-2090 GCA_035267005.1 Balneolales bacterium | reverse complement strand
GACCACTTTTGGTTCTTCGGCAATCAGGGTTAGGTGAAGTGCAAGTTCTGCTTCTTCAGGAGCAAAAAGCCTCTTTAGGATGCGCATCTCTACACCAGTGTCAGTCGGCGGAAATCCACCCGGCAGGTCATCCAAATGCTTTGCCAGTTTTTGATATATGCCTTCTGTTATGATGTCCTCCTTTTCCTATGCCAGCCAGCGTTGTCTCTTTATACGTTCAATACTAATTAATGAACTGTGTTTTTAGATAAATTTTCCATTTTACACTTGCTCCAACAGGTGTCGCGCACAATTATTTATATGCTGCTCGACTGCTTCGTACACTGCGTGTTCAAATAGAACCGATTCATGTGAAATGCCCAACTAAGGTTTGGTTAACATGCATTTTGTAATGTTAACGTCTCTGTGATCTCGATGTCTTGATGTTGCTTTACAATCTTAATACGTTGTGCATATCGCCTTGCAATTTCTTGTATTTTCTTCGCATCAATTTTTAACCCTCTTTCCGCTAACACGTGGCTGGCTTCTTTAGATGAACTCAGAATAGTAGCCATAATACTAATTTCAGATGCCAAGTTGGGGGTTAGATGATCATGGATGCCAAAAAGAAATAACCCCGGATATAATCCGGAATTCAGCGTTTTTTTTCTTTCTTTTCTTTTTCTTATTTTGGGAATAGTACGTCGTTTTGACTTTAACAGGTTCACCTCGCGAAGGGGTAATCTCCACTTCTCTTTGACCCTGATTTTTCATCGGTTTTGGCAGATTGTTTATCAACTGTTTTGTTTGCTGCTTGATTTCGTCTGAATCAAGTGCTTGTTGGATCTTTTGTGCGGTAATCAAACCTGCTAATTTATCGGTGGCTTTAATAATTTTGTTCTCAACAGCTTCAAGGTCATCTGCATCTTTTATTTTTGCCTGCTGCTTTGTTATCAGTTCAATTTCTCTGAGCGCCTCTTTAATCTGATCTTCAATTTTATCAATCTGTTTGCTCTGTTGTGAATTGTGATCATCCATCATTACACTCCTTTTTTGAGGGTTATTGTCCAGAGTAACGATAGACGATATTATGCTTTTTGTCCAGTCTAACCTTTAACTATCTGATATTATTTTATTTATGATATTTTAGACAATTTTTATCCTACTTTCTTGGAACGCTCCCTCTCAGGGCTCTTTGGCGCTTTCTGATTTGTTTTTATCGCAGAACATGCGATTTATTGCCTGAGGGTATACCTACAGTATATGCAATATTTACACCTCAGTTTTTTGACATATACGTTGGATAGCTGTATTCTGAGACAATTCGTGTCAGTTGATGGAGTCAGCAAGACTCTTTATATTTTCAGAAAGCAAATGTTTTTCCATTGGAAATAACTATCCCCCCCGGCGTGACAGCTTGCTGGCAAAGATAGTGATCAACCCTCCGAGCATCACGTAGCCAAGGATGACTTCAACCGTAACACACATGGCGGCTGTTGTCGTTTTCGGAATTATATCCCCAAAGCCAAGAGTAGTAAATGTGACAACACTGTAATAAAACATGGTTAAAAAATTAAACTTCAAATGCTGTGTATCAAAAGAGTTAGATCCTAAAAGCCAGAAAAAATATGCGAATAGCAAAGCCAATAAAAGGGACCACCCAGCCCATCGTCCTAATGATCGTCCGCAGTCTGCAAAAAGCCACCAGATAAAGAATATTTTTTCCCCCCATTTCGTTTCCAGGTATTCTTCAAGAAAATCCTGGTCCTGTAAGAAAAGCTTGAACTGCTGGCTACCATAACAAGTGGCAGCGTTTACTCCCTTGCAGCGAATGGTCGTATCTAATAGTATATTGTATCTTTGACTCCACAGTTTCTTTAGATTGAAACCGGTTGCTTTAGTTAATTTCCACATAATTTTTTGGTCAAAGGTTACAGAAGATAGATTCGCGTTTTGGAAATTAACTGCGTTGAGATTTGTTCCCTCCAGATGGGCATCTACAAGGTAGGCATTTTTCAGGTTGGAGTTTGCCATTATGGCGTTTTTGAGGTTCGCGCCGGATAATCTTGCCCTACTTAGGTTGGCATCTTCGAGGTACGCATTCTCCAATT
>DATFMK010000526.1:0-5865 GCA_035267005.1 Balneolales bacterium | reverse complement strand
CCTGATAATGACTGCTGATTTTCTTACCATAGATAAATTCCGGAATTTCCGTATTGGGTTCAAAAATCATACGGAAAAATGTTTGACCGTCTTCAATCAAAAAAGGAACATCATGAGACCGCACTTCCAATACTGCACGGGCACCGCGATCTTCCACTGTTCCGCCAAATCCACTGTCGAAAAATCCTGCATAATGCGTTCTTAACTCTCCAGATCCAGTATCGTATGGAACCATTTCCGCGGCAAGATTTACTGGTATCCGGCATCTTTCTTTGGATGCGAATATATAGAAAGCTTCGGGTTCCAGGATTATCGAATCTTCACCTTTCGCATAAATAGGATCCCAAAAATCAGAAACTTTATAGTGATTGGTTTTGTCCAAATCAATCAAATCGCGATGTTTTTTAGCTTTGTATCCGATCACCTGTCCTTCTTTACCCTGCAGGTTGACGCTCATAAACAATCCTTCTCTCAACTTTAATTGATCTGAAGGGATGGGGTCGCCATTTTCATAAAATAAAATGGAATCCCGAACGTGCGTTCGTAATATATCCTGATCCGACAGACGAATCATACCATTACTTATTCGCAACTGATTTAACCGCTGTCCCGTGCGTATTCTGATGGGAAACGATTTGGGTACCACTTCGAGATACAATTTCCCGGAATAACCCGCGGAGATTTCTTCAAACCGATGTGAATAATCGGTAATTACACGCGTAAAAATATCCAGCCGGCCGGTAGAACTTTTGGGATTCG
The DNA here is from genome assembly GCA_035267005.1 of Balneolales bacterium. Lineage (GTDB taxonomy): Bacteria > Bacteroidota > Rhodothermia > Balneolales > DATFMH01 > DATFMH01. The sequence continues at coordinate 5,106 of DATFMK010000526.1, read as the reverse complement.
TCTTGGCAGTAAGATGTTCATCTGATATGAGAATAAGATCGACATCATTCTCAAATTTATGAAAAAGATTTTGCTGAATCAGTACTTCTGAAAATGGCAAATGCAACTCTTCCAATAATGGAATAATGTAAGTGCAATTGGGTTCGAGCACCGCACCATCTTTAATTGAAAAGGAATGTTGCGTTAATCGACCTAACTTCCGCTCAACCGATTCATTTTCAGGTAAGAAACTGCAGCGGACTCTATAGGCTGTTTCTCCAAGTCGCAAATCAATCGAATTAGGTTGAAATTGATCATCGGTCAGAGGATATTGATCCGGGGCTTTAATAACTCCATATTGAGCTAAGACCTTTAATTTTTGAACCGGTAAAATCCCCTCAGTTCGTAAATACAGCCGATTAGACGTTTTTGAATTTGAAATATCTTTATGCACGTTCAGTATTTTATTTTTATACCGGATCCACGCCGGCAATTACATGTATTTTCATCCATTCTTCTTCGGTTACAGGCTGAACAGATAAACGGCGGCGTTTAAATAATGCCATTTCCGAAAATTCACCGGTTTCTTTAAGTTGATCACGTATAATCGCCGGTTCAAATTTTTGAGTAAATGTAACGTCAACGAGCATCCAACGTGGGTTTTCTTCCGTACTTTTCGGATCGAAATAATGAGAATCAGGATCAAATTGCGTTGGGTCGGGATATGGTTTGGATGACACATTCATCGTGCCGGCAATTTCCGGCTTTTTAATATTGGAATGATAAAAAAAGACACCATCGCCAATTTTCATTCTGTCTCTCATAATATTTCGAGCCTCGTAATTTCGGATACCCGTCCATTTTGCTGTCTGATTTTTATTATTTTCCAAATCGTCAATACTGTATTCATTAGGCTCCGATTTCATTAACCAATATTGTCTTTCACTCATATATTCTCATGTGTTTATTCGAATCAGGAATCAAACTGTTATCTTCTATCTCATTTTTCACTAAAATAAAAAACTGACGCAATTTTATTTCTATAAAACGGACTTCTGATTTTGTATTTTTAACTATAATCTTTACTGAATGTTATGGTACAAAATAACGTGGAAAGATTGTAATGTAATATTTCTTCAGACCAAATATTAAATCTTGATTTATGATTGATGTACTTTTTTGGAGTGGTGGGAAGGATTCTTATTTGGCTTACCTGTTCCATCCAAAAGAAACTAAAAATGAAATTATATTATTAACCACATATGATGAGGAGACACAGACGGTCCCTTTTCAAAATATTTCTTTGGATGATATTGTAAGCCAAGCCGATTTTTTAAATAAGAAACTCATTTCAGTTCCACTTCCGCCTAATTGTCCTAATACAATTTATCTGGAAAAAGTCACTGCTGCACTCAGCGAGATTACAAATCTTGAGTATCTTGTTTTTGGAGATTTGTGGATTGAGGATATTCGGAGCTGGCGGGAAAAGACCTTTGCCGAATATGGATTTCAATGTCGTTTTCCTGTTTGGGAAAAACCTTATCACCAATTATATCCCGAACTATGGAAAACCCCTGTAACCATAAAAATCTCAAGTGTAAATCAGGATTATGAAGAATACATCTCCGAAGGCGTAACATTTAATCACAATTTCATCGATCATCTACCTGATTTTATTGATCCTATGGGAGAAAAAGGAGAATTCCATACACAAGTAATCTTTCATTAAGTAGAAATCCTCGTTGAGGCTGTCCAAAAAGTATAAATTTGAATAATTATGATTAACCCGAATTATTCACGTAAACTACAAGAATGAATACCTATCATATTGAAAGAACAATATCTTATAAAAAATAAAGTTTTCCTCAAATTTAAGGAGTCTAAAAAGAGCTGTGAAATTTGGCCGTGCTCTGCGTTGCTCCGAAAGCTTTCGGAACGCCTTGATCACAACAAAATTTCTTGGTGAATAATCCGGGTTAGGGAGGACATTTGCTCACAAGTTATAGCAATGTTCCTAAATTATTTAGGTTTCCATATTCATAAAATTACTTTTTAGACAGCCTCAACGCATGTCAGGAAGCTCTGCTTCCTACGAAGCATCTGCAGACTTCAAGTTATCTGCTGCAGCATTCAAATCGTGTTTTGTCAGAATATTATAACCCCTAAACTTGTTTTACCATCTTGTAAGCGTATGAAACAGAGTTTCATGAACTTCGTTCCCAACGGGACGTTGGGAACGAGTTTGATTGCTAATTTCCTCAATCAAACCGAAACTTTTTAACATACCACTCGACGGTCTGACGTAAATCGGCTTCAAAATCTTGTGTGTTCCGCCAGCCGAGTTCATTTTCAATTTTGGATGCATCGATGGCATAACGTTTATCATGTCCGAGTCGGTCTGCAACGAATGTAATAAGATTAGCATAATCGTTACTAGGCCCCTTGCCGACAATTTCATTAAGCAGTGAACAAATTTCCCTTACCAAATCGATATTTTTCCACTCATTATGTCCACCAATATTATAGGTTTCACCAGCTTTGCCATTACGGAAAACCAAGTCGATTGCGTTACAATGATCTCTGACAAAAAGCCAATCACGGATATTTTCACCTTTCCCATAAACCGGAATCGGCTTATGATTCAAAGCGGTCCGAATAACCGTAGGAATCAGCTTTTCCTCGTGTTGATGGGGTCCGTAATTGTTCGAACAATTGGTCGTCACTACATTCATTCCGTAAGTATGATGATACGCACGAACCAGAAAATCGCTGCCCGCTTTTGTCGCAGAGTAGGGTGAATTAGGGGCATATGGTGTTTTTTCCGTGAAATAACCTTCCGATCCGAGACTACCATAGACTTCATCTGTCGAGACATGATGAAAACGCGGATTATCAAATGCATCGGCTTCTTCTTCCCAAAGCTGGCGGCATTCTTCAAGAATATTGAATGTACCTACCAGATTCGACATCACAAAAGGTTCCGGCCCTTTTATCGAGTTATCCACGTGCGATTCCGCCGCTAAATGAATAACACCATCCGGACGAAAACGACGGACTACCTGACGAACGGCATTTCTATCCACCAAATCTGTTTTGGAAAACGTGTAACTGTTTAAATCCTTGACATCATCCAGATAATGCAAATTCGATGCGTAGGTTAATTTGTCAATATTAACAATCTGATAATTCGGATATTTTTCGAGCAAATGAATAATCATGTTCGAGCCGATGAAACCGGCTCCACCTGTGACAATTAATTTCATATCAATATTGTTGTTTATTTTTAGTAAATGGGCAGATCGTCCGCAGAAACGTCCTTTAATCGGGGATTTCTCTGATCTTTCCCGGAAATTATATATTCATCATCTATCCATTGAACCCCAATTTCCGGATCATCCCAAGCGATACCCCGTTCCCCGTTGGGATTATAATAGTCACTGCATTTATATTGAAATATCGTTTCATCTGTAAGTACCTGAAAACCATGGGCAAATCCTTCAGGAATATATAACATACTTTTGTTCTTGTCAGATAATCGTGCGGTTACAAATCTGCCAAAAGTTGGTGAATTACGCCGGATGTCCACAGCGACGTCTAACACTTCACCTTGCGTAACCATAATTAATTTTGCCTGTGGATTAAGGATCTGATAATGCAGACCCCTGATTGTACTTTTCTTTGATTTTGACAGATTGTCCTGTACAAAATCCACATGTATATTATGCTTCTTAAATATTTTCCGGCGATACGTCTCCATGAAATAACCCCTTTCATCACCAAACACTTTCGGTTTTATGAGGATCACCTCGGGAATATCTGTTGGAATAAATTCCATTTAAAGATTTCTTAATTCAAGTGTTGTCAATGATTTCATGACAATATAGAGAATTATTGATAATCATTTTTGAGAAATCGGCTTAACCCGGATTTTTCACCAAGAAATTTAGGCGTGATCAAGGCGCTCCGAAAGCTTTCGGATCAACGCAGAGCACGGCCAAATTTCGCAGCTTTTTTTAGTGTCCCCGAAATCGAGGATCGGTTCATTTTTTATAAGTTATTTAATTTTCAATAAGGTATGTATACTTCTTATTGGGTACGTGAATAATTCGGGTCAATTAATAGAAGCCTATGCAAAACCGTTCTTTTGCTCAATACCTGGTTTTGCAAGGCCTTCTAATAAAAAGCTGCTACAATTATAAAGTTACCTGTAATCAAAAAATTGACCATCTGTAAGACCAGAAGGTGATAATATTTTATAAACCGCATTATAAGAAAGATCGATAAACACCACCCATTAAATTATGGTATTCTACCGATCGATGTGGTCAATGGTTGTCCTGAGAATTTTTAAGTTCAGCCAATAATTGTACCAAGCCTGTTTTCCAATCGATGATCTGAACACCTGGCACGGATTCAATTTTATCTGTATTTAATTTAGAAAAATGGGGTCTTTTGGCTTTTGTCGGATATTCTTCCGAGGATACTGAAACGACGTTTGTATCGTAACCCATCTGATTCATGATCTCATCTGCGAGATCGTACCAGGTAATAACGCCTTTAGAAGTCTGATGAAATATTCCATACCGGTTTGCGTGGATCAGGGCAAGGGTGTTATGAACAACATTAGCCGTATATGTCGGACAACCGTATTGATCATTAACCACTCGTAATTCGTCTTTCTCTTTCCCTAATTTGATCATGGTTTTTATAAAATTATGTCCGTAATAGCCACATAACCAGGCTACCCGTATGATCAAATAATCTGACATAATTTGTTGAATGGCTATTTCACCTTCCAGCTTGGATTGACCATACACATTAATCGGTTCTGTTTTATAGTCTTCGGGATAGCCGTCGGGCATCTTTAGTTTATCACTTATTAAGCCTGGAAAAACATAATCCGTTGAATAGTGAACTAAACGAGAGTCATATTTTTTCGCAAGATTAGCAAGTATTTCGACGGCCTCTCCATTGATCTTGTGAGCTTGATCCGGTTCCTCCTCGGCAAGATCCACTTTAGTATATGCCGCTGTATTTATGATGACATCCGGCTTTATATCAGCAATTATTGCCTCCGTCTTGGCTTGATCGGTAATATCCCATTCTTTCGATCCAAAAGCATGATAG
>DATFMK010000525.1:0-13167 GCA_035267005.1 Balneolales bacterium | reverse complement strand
TCTCTTAAGGAAAAACCTGATGACCAACCAAGCTATTATTACCAGAACAAAAATAATTATTAATTCGGGCATTCCGATACCGAACATGATATCCTCCAAATGCAGTTTATGCTTATCCTGTCAATTGTAAGAAGGCATCTTAACTGAGAGAGTATCCAGTTAATATTCAGATCTGGAGATCATCACATTTGTAAAGTTATTCATATAAATACGTGAATGCATGTCTAAATACAGAAAAATTGCGATGATCTTAATCCTGGCTATATTTATGATATGCAATAAATTTGTCTCTATATTGTTGGACTCCCGATGTTAGCTTTACTTGCCATTATCATAACTTACTGAAAATGTAATATATGTAATGGATATCTTAAAAATTCCAGTGTTTCAAGATTGCAAATAAATAGCAGCTAAATGCAATTGTGGCTCATTTGGGATACGTTTACAGTATATGCAATTTTCAAGGGACGAATATTTTGCATGTACGTTGGAGGAATCTGTATCAGTCATGAACGAATTTCTATTAGGTTTTTTTATAGTTTATTTTCCATTACATTGCCGTAATTATCTTCCAAACATTCTGGACACAGACTATGTGTAAAATCAGCTTTTGAATGCGAACTAATATATTGTTCGATAGGAATCCAACGATCTTTAGATCGAATTTTCTTACAGAAAGAACAAATTGGAAGGAGACCTTCAAGAAATTTTAATCTTTGCAATATAGTATGAGTTAAAAATATTATGGTGAGTGCCAGTAATAAAATTAAAGTAGATTCTAAAATGCTTTCAGAGTAGTTTGCAGGTGTAGCCGATGCGCCAAACATAATATGCGGTAGATCAAAAAATTCATCCAACCAAATAATAACAATGATACTGAGAAATCCTATCATTTCTATCCCAACAATTCTTTTAATTAATTGTTCTTTTTCCATTTCATTCCACCCTTAAAAATTTTTACGGTCACCTTTTATTATGCTTTCTGATGATAATAAAATTAGGATAGATTGAGATTATACGCAAAATCGCTAAAATTGAGATACGTAGATGGTACCCCAACCCCGGCAAAAATACAGATATCACATTCTTTAAAGATCGGTCAATTCTACATAGATGTTTACAGTATCTGATATTTTTAGAGGCTCAATATTTGTCAGATACGTTGAAGATATCTAATAAGTGTTTTATCGATAGTCCCGCCGAAAAAAAAGCCAGAACTTTGTGATCAATCGCTGGCTGTGGCAGAAAATCAGATTGAGCTATTCCGGAGCGGGATTATTGATAAAACGGTGATGGGCGAAGCCGTCGACAATTATGGCATGAAATATGCTATATGGGTAAAGTATCCAACCTCTCTTTTTCATTATAATTACAGTCGGTAACATCGCATATTCTTAAAATAAAGAAAAGCCTAAAATTTAAATTATCGAGCATAAAAATTAAAAAAATAACACAATAAAGAAAATAAATCTCAAACCTCAAAGATGTGGTAAATTTTGAGTAAAAGCTACCGCGTAGCGGTTTCGTCCACCACTATAATATCACAATTTTTTTTCCGATGCCTAAACCTGTGGTATCTCCAACATATTACCGGTTTTGAAAGCTCTAAAAAATCTGTGATATCCTTTTTTGGAAAGGAAAAAGCTGCCACGAAGTTTCGTCATGATCCGACAAAAATTCACTCAAAATCTATCTGGAATAGATGAATGGATCCTTCCCCGTCGAATTTCCTTAGTATTCCCCGTGTAATTGTTCGTTTCTAATCGTCCCAATTTGACAGCAACCTCAAATATACGATAGCTTGAAAATATATTACCAGATCATAAGACGCAATCTATCATGGTTCCAATGATGTCTCTGAGCACCGAGCCATCCCATAATTTATAAAAATTGGTGTTCTTTGGAGGTGAACGGCTTATGGTTTCAACAACACATGAAAGATCTGAAGAAAACCCGATTGAAAAGATGGTCACATCAGTGTATCCATCGTTTGCGTTACTAGCAGGCATGCAACTTGATTTGTTCACACCGCTCAAAGATGGGCCTATGAATGCTGAAAAAATAGCCGCATCCATAGGTGTTCGCTCAGCTAAACTTAAACCGCTTTTATACGCCTTGGTAGTTGCTGGGTTTTTAAATGTGCAAGGGGAGCTGTTCAGCAATACCGATTCGGCTAATCGTTATCTTGTGAAAAGCAGTCCTTCGTGCGTAGGGGATATACATGAACTTCTTTCAACTATGTGGAGTGCTGCACTGAAAACTGCCGAGTCTATTCGAACTGGAACACCGCAGGCAAAGCTGAATTATTCAGAAATGTCGATAGACGGTTTGAGACAATTTTTTCGCGGTGAGCATCCGTACGCCGTCCAATACGGACGTGATTTAGTGGAAAGATATGATTTTTCTAAGTACAGCACCCTCTTAGATGTCGGTGGCGGCTCTGGAGGGCTGGCCATTGCTGTGACTGAGGCTTGTCCTCATATTCAAGCGACGGTCATTGATCTGCCGAAAATTACTCCAGTTACACAAATTTATATTGATGAAGCTGGCGCTGGAAACAGAGTTAAGGTGGTAGCAGCCGATGTGGTTCGTGATCCGTTACCAGGTTCATATGATGCTGCCGTCATGTCGGCGTTTATCCAGGTACTTTCCCCTGACGATGCCCGAAGTGCTATCCTAAATGTCAGCAAGGCAATGAATTTAGGGGGTAAAATTTACATCAGGGGGTATGGAATTATCGATAATTCACGCATTTCACCCCAAAAATTAGTGGGATTTAATCTGGTTTACATTAATGTTTATGATGAAGGTCAAGCGTACACGGAACAAGAGCATAAGGATTGGCTGGAAGAAGCTGGTTTTGGCAGCTTTAGACGTGATATCCTAACGGACGGAAGCAGTATCATTACGGCTCGGAAAACCAAGTGAGATGATGACCCTTAATGTTCCACACATCATGCAAAATACATGGTATGTTTTATTGGTTATACGAATATACAATATAATCAAAATATTGGGAAGATTTAACTAAGGCACGGAATGTAAACTTTGTCTAAGCACCACGCATACACAATATATAGCGGCTACTCAAAAAATTTGAGAATTGTAGATTTAATCATACAATCATTAAAGACCACGATCTCTGAAATTGATCAAGTCTTCATGCCCGCCATTGTTTGTCCGATTGTAATTTACCTTTGTAATCTTCTATTCTCATCAGTGGTATTAAAACTTATCCGGTCATACCGATTTAATTTCACCTTAATGGTGCCTATCCTAATAATATTTCAAATAAATTATTTGAAACAACATATCTAAAGTGTTACTGAATATTAAATGTATTCAATTAACGATGCTCAAAATAGCTAACCGAAAAAAATAGCACTTCACCGAAATTCTTAATATAGTGCCCCACAGATTTATAGATATAAAATGACAACTGAAAGTTTTAAAAAATATGATCAGGCCATTTTTGATGCGGTTTTGAATACTGTAAGCGACGGTATAACTGTTATCAGCAAGGATCTCAAAATCATATTCCAGAATGAAGCCATGTGCCAGAATTTCGGTAAGCGAATTGGAGAATATTGCTATGAGGCCTACCGTGGCCGTGAAGAGGCTTGTGAAGACTGTATCGTCTCCGAAGTGTTAAAGGATGGTAAATCCCGAAGAGCTCTTAGGGATGTTCAAATGCCTGACGGAAACATTTTATGGGCGGAGTATTTTTCAGGCCCTTTCAAGGATGAAAATGGAAACATTATTGGTGCTGTTGAAGTAGTACGGGATGTTACGGAGCAGATTCGAATAACTGAAGAATGTGTTACGCTGCGCAGAGAGGTTCAACGTCAATACCAGTTTGAAAACATAATTACCCAATCAAAAAAAATAAAAGAAATTTTCAGACTGATTAAAAGGATAGCTTCAACGAGTAGTACCGTACTGATATCAGGCGAATCGGGAACCGGGAAAGAGCTCATTGCAAAGGCAATCCTCTATAATTCCGATCGAAAGGGAAAACCCTTTGTGACCGTTAACTGCGGAGCAATCCCGGAGAACCTACTTGAATCAGAGTTGTTTGGACATGTTAAGGGGTCGTTTACGGGCGCAATAAAAGACCATAAAGGACTAATAGAGACAGCACACGGCGGCACACTCTTCCTCGATGAGGTTGGCGAAATACCATTATCCCTGCAGGTAAAACTACTTCGCTTTTTACAGGAAGGCGAGTCCCGGCGAGTTGGTGATACACAGGTTCAAAAGTTCGATGTTCGGATAATCTCAGCAACGAATCGAAATCTTGAGGAGGCTGTCAAAGATGGTATCTTTAGGGAGGATCTCTTGTTTCGTTTGAGCGTAATACCTATTAATATGCCATCTCTACGCGAAAGAAGAGAAGATATCCCCCTGCTTGCGACCCACCTGCTGCAGCGTCTCTGTGATACACATTCTAGAAACGTTACAGGAATATCTTCAAAAACCCTTAAAAAACTAATGGATTACGATTGGCGTGGTAATGTCAGAGAGCTTGAAAATACAATCGAATACGCGCTTCATCTCACAGATGACGGGCAGACTATAAAAGATGAACAGCTTCCTAAAAAGATTTCGAGTGTAGCAGAAGTGTCGGGAATACCTCAAAACTTCATTTCAATCGACGAATATACAAAACGAACGATTGTCACCCTTCAAAACAACCACACTGAAGTGCAGATCGCGGCCATACTAGGAATTAGCCGAAAAAACTTGTGGGAAAAAAGAAAGCGATGGGGAATCCCAAGGGCCGCAGGAACTGACTGAATTATAAAAAAATCATTGAGATAGTTGATAAAATACCAATAACAGCCCATACTCACACATTAAAAATCAGATATTATCCTAAAACGGCACACCGTTACCGATGGTAACGTATTTTTTTCTATGTGTTACCATTTGTTACCGTTCAATACCTTTCCTAAACCTGCTTCAATATAAATCTGTATAAAATAATCAATTATTATAATGAGTTGTGAAGCATTGCTTCGGTTTTTTTCCCTGTGGCACGCTATATGCTAAATATACGTTTAGTTTCATACCAAGAAATTTAGCTTAGGGGACAAAAAATGACTGACACTAAAAAAAAGAAAAATTTCGGAATCAATTTTCCACGTGGTAATTTAGAAGAGATGCTTCGAATGATGAGAGAATGCCGTGAAAAAGGGAATATCGATTGTGAAACTATTATGAAAGAATTCATGGGTAAAGAATTCAGAAGTGATGATTACAATCAAATAATGAAAGAAATGTTTAGAGAAGGTTCGAAAAAGTCAAACGTTAATAAAAAAAAATCAAACGATTAAATATTCAAGGTTCTGATGATTAAAATTTTTTAAGCAAAATACAGGAGGTGAAAAATGCCGGTCTATTTGAAGGACAAAAATAAGTTTCCGGAGCTTGAGAAATTCAAGTCTGTTTTAATCGTCCCTTGCCGGTTCTGTCCGGCTGCCAGTATGGCCGTGAGAAAAAATAAACCGTATTTTGAGTTTTTATGGAGAGTTCTAAAGACAGCGCCTTATGAACAACTCATAGATACTATAAAATCCAATTTAGAAAAAAAGGGCGTCAAAACAGATGTTTTTAGGAGCAGACTGCTCCACCAGTTTGTTGTTTGCATGTGGACTTCAAGACGTCGGAAAAAATTATTGGAACGTGCAAGCAAATATGAAGCTGTGGTCGTAATGGGTTGCGAAGCTGCGGTACAAACAATCTATGATTCTCTGGAATCGACTTCTTGTAAGGTGTTCCAGGGCATGGTGTCCGAAGGTATTATGACGATCAAACCGTCATTTAGCCTGCCTTGCAACATATCGCTTGAGCTGGATAAAATAATTCCGCTTGTTCATCAGAATAGGAATTCTTTGCCCTGGGTTATCCTGTGACACAGGGTAAATCTATTCTGTGAAAGAGGAGATTGTGTACCAACCAATATAAAAAAGGAGGTGATGTATATGTACTGTTCAGAATTTTTCAATTCCTCATGGTGGTGGATTTGGCCCGTTTTGATGATAGCCATGTGCTATTTTATGATGAGAGGGCGAAGAGGTTCCATGATGTGCGGATTTGGTCCTCACTACAAGGGCCGGTCAAATATCAACGTTTCAGATTCAGCCGCGGAAATTCTTGATAAGCGCTATGCCGCTGGTGATATTGACAAAGCGGAATATGAAGAGAAAAAAAGAATCTTAACTTAGTTATTAAAACGGCTCGATTTGGGGAAAAATAAAACTTTCAATTCCATGGAGTATAATCATGTTGCTGAAATCCTACACCAAGGAAATTTTCAATAACGAATGTATGCCAGGCGCCATGAGTGTGCAGTGTTTCGCACATCTGGAAGAAGATGTCAGCAAGGCTCTTCCTTATTTAAACGCTTCTCTTGGGGGGCATACCTTTACACAAAATCCCGTCTCCGTAACATTTAAAGTACAAGGCAAGCTGATCACGATACACCCCCAAAAAATTGCTATTAATGCCCTCAAGGACGAAGCAGAAGCAACCAAAATAATTGAATGGCTAAAAAGGGAAATCAATTCAGCCTGGGAAAACAGGAATGAGATCGAACCGAGCTTTGAGTCAACACCGACTCCCAAGCTTATCGAGATACTCAAACTGTTACCCAAGACAAATTGCAGGGAATGCGGCCTGGCTACCTGCATGGTCTTTGCCACATTGATGGTAGATGGCGTAAAAGGACATGAGGATTGTCCAACGATAGATGATTTTAGCCGAAAGAAATTGTCAGAATATATGAGTCAGTTTCGTTTTGATATATGATGGGATTGCTATCGATCTGGAAACACAGTCCGGGCAGATCACGATTCCCATGGTTTTCGGTGACCGGCTCTTCATCTATACCGATGGCATCATTGACACACCCAATCCCGAGGCCGAGAACTTTGGATTGGTGCGCCTTAAAGATGTCCTTGATGCAAACACAGAAGCTTCTATATCTAAACTTAAATCGGCAGTCCTCAGAACGTTTAATCAATATGCTCAAAAAGAACTAACGCATGATGATGTCACCCTAATTGCTCTGGAGATTTGTTAGCGTTAGCCAGTAATTCTTTACTATGAAGGAAATAGATTTGACTCAATACTTAATGCTTTCGTTGCTTGTTATCGCATGGTGCGCCTTACATAGCGCGATGATAATGGTCTCGGTGACAGAATATCTTAAAAAAACCTTGGGGCCTGTTTTTCGTTTTTATCGCCTGTTTTATAACATCATTTCTATTTTAACGCTAATCCCTGTTGCCATATACGCTTATTCGATACAAACTCAAGTGATTGTTAGTTGGAATGGATACATGCGGATATGCCAAGCGATATTAATCGGCATCGCTGTTTTGTTTTTTTATCTGGGCGGACTTCACTATGATGCAGGTCAGCTATTGGGCACTCGACAGATAAAGGAAAGAACCTCGAACAAGGTCATAACTGATACCGGCAAGTTCTATACTTCTGGTGCGCTGGGGATAACGCGGCATCCATGGTATTTTTCAGCCATGTTATTTATTTGGGCACGCCAACTGGACATTTCGGCGATTCTTGTAAATGTAATATTTACATTTTATCTGATTGTAGGAACTCGGCTCGAAGAAAAAAAACTAATAAGAGAATTTGGAGGTAAATACATTGCTTATCAGAAAAGGGTTTCTATGCTCATACCATATAAGTGGATAAGGTCGAATATTAAAATTGCATCAGAAAAAGGGAAGCTGAAAAAATTACTGGGCCTATTGACATGATTAGAGAAGCGTAAATCCGTAATTTGAATTTACTGAAGGGGCGATGAATTATGTATGCTAAAATCCAAAACGCAACCTTATTTAAAAAACTGTTTGTCAACTACCTTGTTCCGATGAACAGGACACTGGGCATTAAGCTTAAGGCCATGGAAGAAAATGAGACCGTTATGACCATGAAAGGCCGGCGAAAAATCACCAATTACGGCGGTTCAATACACGGCGGCGCGATCATGGCCCTGGCTGAAACCGTACATGGCGGTGCTGTATTGAACAAGATCGGCGCATTTGAGAATTTGATGGTTACTGAAAACTGCAATTTAAAGTTTCTGAAGAAAGCCAAGGGCGATCTGGAAGTGCAATTTCAATTGAGCGCTGAAAACGAAGAAGCCATAAAAAGCCATCTAAATGAAAACGGCAAATGCGAAATAGAACTGGTAAGCGCTGTAACCGATAACAAAGGTGATACGGTGGCGGAGTTAACCGCCTTATATCACATTACGCGCTTACGTAAGAAATCAAGCAAAAGGAATTGAAAGGACATAAAGCCCAAGTACTTTATATATAATGCAAAGAGGCTTTTATCTGAACTAATTTAATCACTACTTACACGAAAGCGCTGTTTTTGTTCATAGAACAGCTGAGCTGAAGGAGAATTAAATTATGGATAATTATGAAAAATTCAGACAAATAATCGATTCTCATATCGCAGGGGCCCCAAAATCAAAACATTTTGATGAAATACTTGAAATGCTTTTTTCCAAAGAAGAGATTGCGGTTGCAATACATATGAATTTTAAATCAAAAAGTGCGGAAAGTATTGCAACGGGCTCATCAATTCCTCTAAATGAAGTTGAAAAAAGGCTTGATTCCATGGCAGATAAGGCAATTATATTAAGCCGTAAAAAGGACGGGGAAAAATTGTATTCCCTTTTACCGACAGTTCCGGGTATATTTGAGTTTTCATTGGCAAAAAAAAAGGAACCGCCAATGCAGCAAAAATTAGCGGGGCTATGGGATCGCTATAATGAAGATGAGATGATAGAATCTCTGTGTGGTAAGCCCACTCCACAAATGCGAGTTATTCCGATTGAAAAAGCGATATCGAATCGAAATCGCATTCTTCCCTATGAAGAAGTTTCTAAAATAATAAATAATTCGAAGTATTTAGCTGTTTTCGATTGTGCATGTAGAACAAGCGCCGGGAATTGTGAAGCACCGATAAATGTGTGTCTTCTTTTTGGGACAGCAGCAAAATTTCTTGTCGATAACGGTGACGCCACTGAATTATCCCATAAAGATGCAATGAATGTTCTTGACAGGACAGAAAAGGCAGGGCTTGTTCATACAAGCAACAACGCCGCTGACAAAACAAACATAATTTGCAACTGCTGTTCGTGCTGTTGCCATACATTGCGTGGAATAACCGAACTACATAATCCTAATGCCGTAGCAACCAGTTCTTATGAAGCGATGGTAAATCATGATGATTGCGACGCATGTGGAATATGCTCCAACGAAAGATGCCCGGTTAATGCGATAGATATTGAAGAAACGGCTTTTGTAAAATCCGATAATTGTATCGGTTGCGGTTTGTGTGTAACAGGATGTCCCTCGGAAGCAATTCAACTTATTAAAAGGAAAGAACCACCTGAAACTCCAAAAACTATACAGGATATGGCTTTTAAAATTGCATCAGAAAAAGGAAAACTGGATAAATTGATGAAACTAATGACATGAATCTGTACGTTATCGTCGTTTATATGCCATAAAAGAAAAAAGCTACACGCTCTATAATCGAATACACAAATAGACAAATTCAGATATTATCCTAAAGCGTAACACCGTTACCGATGGTAACCTGCATTCTTCATTATGTGTTACCATTTGTCACCCTCCAATACTTTCTAAACCTGCCATTATTAAAAACCCATAATAAATATATATTAATATTAAATGGTTGTGAAGTATTAATTCGATTTTATTCATGTGGCACGCATTATGCTATTTATACGTTTAGTTTCATACCAATAAAAGAATTTAACTTTTGGAGATATAAATGACTTGTATGTGTATCCTTCCTTTTGGCGATGGCGACAATGGGGTTGAAGGAGATTAAGAATTGTGAAGCACTTGGGTAATTTCAATATAGAAACAACGCATCATCATCAGACGAATATCATCCCCCAAAGCACTATCGCACATTGTTCATAGTAGAGTAGCACAGCATCAGTCGGCAAGGAATATTAATAATGACCATTTAATAAAGGAGGCTTCAGATGAGTTGCATGAACATGAAAAATACCGTTCAATTTAAAGAGACAAATGCGATCTGTCCCATCGGAGAGAGTACCGGCAAAACAAATATCAAGGAATCGAAGATTCCGGTACTATCATGTGAGGGGGCCTGTATTCGAGGAGAAATTGCCCGGCTTGCAGCCAACATTGTTTCCAAAGAACATGCTTATGGTCGAGGTTGTCATGGTGAATTGATAACGGTTCCAGACTCGGCGATAGCTCGCTGGATAAAATCTGCTGAACAGGTCGTTTTAATCGATGGGTGTTTTCTTCGATGCCATGGTCGTATCTTTGAAAACATAATTGACAAGGAAAAACTGGTTCAATTCGATGCTTTGTCGCACTATAATAAATACACAGATATTTTCGAATATGATGATGTCCCGGAGGATGAGAGAAAAGAAGTTGCCCAATCCGTTGCAAATTGGGTCATGAACAATCTGAATAATCCCTCAGTGGGCAGTGCGTCCTCATGTGCTTCATCAGATGATAAGAGCAGTGGATGTTGTGGGTAATAATTTCAAAAAGTCCTAAGGCTTGTTGAAATAGTGATGCAGTCTCTGGGGAGTGAGGAGAAGTTGAAATGAAAAAAGACGCAAAAACCTGAATAGGCCAGGCACTCATGGGGGCTCTCGAGCAACATTTCCCAACGTAAAAACATTGCTACATCTGTTGGGCATGAGTCTTGAATATAACCATTGATTTTTAGGAGGTGATACACATGTACGGTTCAGAGTTTTGCAACTTTTCTTACTGGTGGATATTTCCTAGTGATGATGGTTCTCTGTTTTTTCATGATGATAGGTCGTAGATGGCCTATGATACGCGGTTTTGGCCCCCGCGATATCCACAACCATCAAACCAGAGTATCGAATTCTGCATTGGACATACTCGATAAACGGTATGCTTCCGGTGAAATAAACAAAGAGGAATACGAAGAGGTAAAAAGGACTTTAGCCCAATCGGCTGAGTTTATAACTGATTGAGTATCAAAAAAGTGCAACTTTATTATCAATGTATCCTTCTTACATGTATTAACAAAGTTGTTAATATTAAGATCAGTCAATCAAAAAGAAAGGAGATTAATTATGGGTAGATCAAAACAAAATTTTTCCATTGAGGTAGAAGGCATGAAGGCAGTATGTCCTCTGGGTGAAGTTGTTGGAAACAAGATGATCGCCGAGGGACAAATTCCCGTCATTTCATGCGAGGGAGGGTGTTTTCGTGGAGAAATTGCCAGAGTTGCATCCCATATGGTGGCAAAGGAAGATCCATACAGTCGCGGATGCCACGGAGAAATGTTTACAGCACCACGTTCGGCAATGGCAGAGTGGGCCAAAAAGGCTAACAAAGTAGTTGTTATTGATGGTTGTTTCATGCATTGTCACGGCCGGATTATGAAAAACGTTGTCGGCCACGAAAACATGATCCAATTCGATGCCCTTCCTATGTACAATAAAGACAATAAATACTCAGACACAATGCTTGTCGACGAAATCCCGGAAGCTGAAAGGAAGGATTTAGCTCGGCAGGTGGCTGACAAAATTCTGGCCAATTTAAAAGATGGTACCCCATATGGTTTAGAGTCACAGCCTTCTTGTGTGAGTGAACCTTAGACTGAAACCAAAGGAGAAATTATGGCATTAAATAATGCTCGCAGATTTGTTGAAAAATTGAAGCAAGACCAAAACTACCGAAAAAAGGCGTTGGCAACCACAGAGCCGGATGACTTACTTTCGTTTCTACAGGAAGAGGGTCTGCCATTCAACCAAAGAAAACTCGTTGAGGCTATGGCTGAATGCATGGAGGAATTGGAGTTGCAGATGGGCATGGACAGGAGTCGGTTGGAAAGCGGCATTTTATAGACAAATTGCTCAGGCTGATTCAAAGTATACCGATGAAATACAAGCGAAATATAACGCTATCCATCAGCCTGTTTTGATTTTATGGGGTGAAGAGGATAAATGGATACCGGTCGAGCAAGCGCATTCCCTTCATCAGCTAATCCCTAATTCTAAATTGGTAACGGTACCTCAAGCGGGACATCTTGTAATCGAAGAGCGTCCAGAAATGTTGGTCCGTGAAATCAAAGACTTTCTGAACCAACCAAATGAAATCTAAGACACTCCACCTGACCGCTATTCTGCTGCGCTCCATAACTGCAAGTGTGCTTGTTCGTTAGCGTCTGTAAGGAAGGTATCATGATTGAAAGCATTTTCAAACTATCAGATAGCATTCGCTATGTTGCGGTTTACAAGAATGGGCAGCTCGAATCAAAGTCAAAATCCAATACCATAGGTGCGAGCAGTTCGGAGAGCGATCGTTACGAAGAATTGCTCGTCAATCCTACCTTACTCAAATTAGCCTCCCAGCGTGGCAAAATCGACTGTGGCGGTCTCGACTACATACTCGTGCGCTACGGAAACTTTTTTCAGTTCGTCCTTCCTGAAAGTTGGGGTCATGTTTCTGTATGCATAGAGGCGAACGCAGACCCAATTCAGATTGGCGCTCAAGTTAAATCTTTGGTGCACGGCGCATCATGACGCGAAACAATTCATTCCAGTAGTTGCCCCTTGGCGCCGCTAAATTCAAACGTTATGAGTCCATATATCTCCAACGAATCTGTAAAAAAAGGCCCTCAAAATAATCTGTGATATGCGGTTATCGATGTTCGTGGACTCAACATAATTATCCGAAGGTTGAGAATTTGGGAATCGATTTTCTTAAGGATTCCAGAATTATCCGCAACTTGATTTTTGCCATTCAACAAGTTACCATCATGCAAGCAATCATAAATTGGATCAGTTCCAATTCTTATAAACTCAAATAGCTAACAAGGAGAGCCGCTATGTTTTGTTACCAGTGTGAACAAACCGCTAAGGGGACAGGTTGCACCGTACAGGGCGTTTGTGGAAAATTACCGGAAATTGCAGCTTTACAGGATCTGCTTCTTTATTCATTAATGGGACTGTCACAGGTTGCCGTGGAAGGGCGAAAAGTTGGTGTCTCAGACAATGATGTAAATGTTTTTACGGTCAAGGCAGCCTTCTCCACCCTGACAAATGTCGATTTCGACCCGCATCGATTT
>DATFMK010000524.1:0-3931 GCA_035267005.1 Balneolales bacterium | reverse complement strand
CTTCTTCCTTCCAAAATATTTTTTTGAAAAGTTGCCATAACCCAAACGCAACGACAACTTCCCTACCGTTGTCATTCCGAGCCTGTCGAGGAATCTAACAACGTATTGATCCCCTTTAAATGCCCCGTTTCGAATGAATGTTAATTAGCGTTGATAGATTCCTCCAAACCGTCGGAATGACAGAGTGAGGTTGCATTAAAAACGAAAAGTTTAAGAAGATGACTTTTTCCTTCCAAAATATTTTTTTGAAAAGTTGCCATAACTCAAACGCAACGACAACGTCTTCTACCATTGTCATTCCGAGCCTGCCGAGGAATCTAACAACGTATTGATCCCCTTTAAATGCCTCGTTTCGAATGAATGTTGACTAACGTTGATAGATTCCTCCAAACCGTAGGAATGACAGGGTGGGGTTGCATTTTCGAAATTAAAAATCGATGGTAAATTCCAAATCACTATTATGAACGTAATGTCGCCGTGAGTCGCTTGGGATGCACTAACAATTCAAGTGCATCAAGAATATTTGTACATATCACATCTGCGGCCTGCAAAGATTCAACGGCCGCTCCCTCTTTTTGAATCACAAGAATACCAACAGCAGCTTCATCCAACATCAATCGATCATTTCGGCCATTTCCAATGCAAATGGTATCGATAATTCCCAATTCACTCACATAGTCCAGCTTTTTCTGGCTTTGATTCACTTTTGGCAGGATTTCAAGTTTACAAGGAATACCATCGATTCCCTCACGAACATTTCCAAAAGTATCAGCTGTAAGAATATGTATTTGTAGCTGATTCGAAAGTTTAACGAGAAGATCTTTAACATCAGTTATGAGTTGCCCATCACATGCTATTGTTCCATTATAATCAAGAACAAGATGGGAGATTTCGAGATCTCCATAATCGGGAATATTAATCGAGATCATACTTAGTTGGTAACTTTATCGAATTTATTTTTGTAATCCTGAATACTTTGATGGATAATCTCGAAAGCTATCTCTTTACTCTGAAACTCCTCGACAACTACCGTCTTGTGTTCCAGTCTCTTGTATTCTTCAAAAAAATGCTGGAGTTCATTGATAAAATATTCCGGCATCTCCTCAATATTATTAACATGATTCACACTGATGTCATTATTGGCTACAGCTATAATTTTGTCATCAGCCTCACCGGAATCCAACATCCTCATTACGCCAATTACTTTCGCTGATACGATACAAAGTGGCTGAAACTCGATTTGTGAAAGAACCAGGATATCAAGCGGATCATTATCATCGCAATACGTTTGAGGGATAAATCCGTAATTCGCCGGATAATAAATTGATGAATAGATTACCCGGTCGAGTTTTAGCAGTCCGCTTTCCTTTTCAAGCTCGTACTTTGCGCGTGAGCTTTTAGGAATTTCCATGATACTGTTAATTACTTCAGGAACTGATTCTCCAACTGGAACGTCGTGCCAAGGATGTGACTTCATTCTAATCTTTTTTATGTGGTTTATAATGAATTACTGTTGCTTTTTCGATGGTTATTATGCCACCCGAACCACTTTTCTCAAGTAATTCGTTCACTGAATCAAGAAATTTATCAATTTTGTCTTCGGTATCAACAATTTCAATGACGATAGGCAGATCTTCAGATATGTCAACAAGTTTTGCTCTGTGGATCAGGCTATTTGCCCCATACGACATAACGCCTTTAGTAACGGTGGCTCCGGCCAATTTTTGACGTTTGGCTTCAAATACAATTTCTTCATAAAGTGGTTCGTGCCCTACTTTATCTTGTTCTCCCACAAAAATGCGTAATAATTTAGAATTGGTATCCATATTATACCTCCTATAAAGCTTTAACTGCTATTACACCGACATAAGCCGCAATCAATCCGACAAAGAAACTAACTCCTGCATATAAAGTAGCATAAAAAAACTGACCGTCTTGTAAAAGGGTCATATTTTCATAAGCAAAGGAGGAAAAGGTTGTAAATCCACCGCAAAACCCTGTTGCTATTAAAACACGAATTTCAGGCGATGCCACACCACGAGTGGCAAGTGCGTATATGATGCCAATAATAAAACAACCGATAATATTGACTGTCATGGTTCCTAATGGGAATGAAGATAAGATTTGGCTCTGTACTAATTGACCAAGGAGATATCGGCCAACACTACCAAAAAAACCACCTATTCCTACTAATATTATAAATTTCATGATATTATTATTTCCTACTGTTTTAGTTTTGTTATTGCCGCGCAGTAGGAGTCATTAGCCACAAAAGGACGGTTAATGGTGAACTCCATCACCGAAAGAGCCAAATATATAGATTTTATGCTTAACGACAAAGTGTTTTTGGATTATCGTATAAATGGGGTTTAAGTAGGTTATACAAAACCGTCCTTTTGATGTTTATGTTTTAAAATATTGAATTTTAAAGCGCTAATCGTTCAACAGTCAGCTTAAACGTAACTAGTTATGGCAGGAAATTGACCAAATGTGATCATTCGTATTATTGTCGTCTGTGGACGGTCGTCCGTCGTCTAAAATAAGCGTTTTGCGGTTGTGTGATAATACAATGGATAGTAAATTATCTTTCAGAAAAAAGAATATATATCCTGTTTAACCTATGAAATACAAATTATTATGGTAACTGCAATTATTTTCTTAAATGTGGAACGTGATCAGATCAATGATGTCGCTGAAAAATTAATCGATATGCAGGGAATATCGGAGGTTTATTCGGTTGGTGGACGATACGATTTGATAGCTATTGTTCGACTGAAAAAAAACGAAGAATTAGCCGATTTGGTCACGAATAAGATGATACAATTGAAAGGGATTCAAAATACAGAAACAATGATCGCGTTCCGCGCCTACTCCCGATATGATCTGGAACATATGTTTTCTATCGGATTGGAAGAATGAGCTATCAGTATAGAATTGTGATTAGGTGCTAATGTGATAGCGTTTATGATTTGTTGGTCGTTGGTCGTAATTTTTGAAAAGTACTGATAATTTATAGTAAATCACTAAAAAAATAACTTGATAATTCATTTCAAAAAGAATCAAATCTTGGCAAATACACAATTTTTGTCGTCTGTGGTCCGTCGTCTATCGTCATCTACTAAATAACCCATTATGGCCATTTGGAAAGCGTTATTATTAATTGGGGTAGGACTGATTACTGGTATTGTCAACGTTATGGCGGGTGGCGGTTCACTTTTAACCATGCCGATTCTTGTTTTTTTGGGTATGGACGGACCGGTTGCCAATGGAACGAATCGTGTGGCTATTTTGGCTCAGAATGTGACGGCCACGTTTGCCTTTTTCAAAAAAGGGTTCTCCGATTTCAAGCTCAGCTTAACCCTGACACTATGTGCTTTACCGGGAGCGATATTGGGAGCTTATCTCGGTACCAAACTTGGCGGCGTATGGTTTAACAGAGTGTTGGCGGCTATCATGGTTGTTGTAATGATTCTGATGGCCAAGCGTGAGAAAAAATCACAGAAAAAGAATAAACAGGATGAAGGAATCAGTAAACAACGTAAAGTTGCCGCTCATGGATTAATGGTTCTCGCCGGTTTTTATGGTGGATTTATACAGGCCGGTGTCGGATTTATCATGATGGCGATCTTGCACAGAGTACTAAAGCTTGATCTGGTCAGAGTGAATATGCATAAGGTTTTTATCGTCGGTGTTTATACCATAGTGGCACTTATCGTATTTGCGAGTAAAGGTCAGGTGGTGTGGCTGGCTGGTGTTTTATTAGCTGTCGGAAATGCCACAGGCGGCTGGATCGGAACGAAATTAGCTATCGGAAAAGGTGAGAAGCTGATCAGAATTGTCTTATATGTTGTATTAATTGCTATGGCTGTTAAATTGTTATTTTTCAGTTGAGAAATTTAACCACAGAGTATTTTGGTGAGGGTCACAGGGA
>DATFMK010000523.1:0-3487 GCA_035267005.1 Balneolales bacterium | reverse complement strand
TTCCATTCCACCACTGGGCATCAATCTATTTATCGCGAGCATGCGTTTTGATAAGCCGGTGTTGCAGCTTTACGTCGCATCACTACCGTTCATCGCTATTTTGCTGCTTGCGCTGGCCATCATCACCTATCTGCCGTGGTTGAGTCTGGCGTTGATAGGTTAGGGCCCGTCGCAAATAGTTCGTCGAATTTTCAAAAGGACCGTCCGTCAGGAGAATATAGAAATAGAAATAGTCATTCAAAATTTGAATCGGATTTTTGAAAACAAATGAACTTAAATTGCGGAGCGGAGTGACATCATTATTCGATGTTCGACGTTCGTCCTTAAATCCAGTCCTGTAGGGCATAAATGTAATCTGTGAATTTTTACTAAACAACTTAGCGCTTATGAAGGGTTTCCCGGAAAGGATCGCTTATCTGCTGCAGGAACGCTGAGAGGCTTGTATGTCAAACTTATTCTGGTGGATACGGCAAATCGTTTTAATTTCCGTCAGCGCCTTTTTTTTATATTTTGGTATCCGGCTGCTCATTTCGGCCTACGAACTTAACGATCCTTTCACGTTTTTGATGACATTTTTTGCTTCGAATTTTATCATCCTCATCAGCGGCACCCTTATTATCGGTTTTGCCTACCGCATGATCACGGCACACAAACAGTCAAAGAATTCCAATGATGGTGGAGAAAATTTGCTTTAATAAAGTGGTTAAAATGCGTCTGAAAATAGGTAAAAGAATTGACAAGATGTTATGATATTTGATTAGTATCTGAAATTATAGTAAATTTTTGATAATGGAAAGGCATATTTAACCAAGCATGACATCTCAAAGCACTACAATGTAGTGCTTTTTAGTAAATTCTTGACAATGATGACAAATTCAAGTAGATATAGAAAAATTCTTGCCAAAACGTCTCGTGTTGCCTGAAAGCGGAACGTTGAACCTCATCTCTTTCTAACTGCTGGTCTCATTCAGAACCTGATTCTGAGCTGGGTCTCATCTTGATCCGAAATTCATATAGCTGGTAGCTCTTCAATTTTTAATTTTCTTATTGTTCTGAAATAGAACTGGTTTCCCTTAAGTTTTAATCTAAAAGTCAGGAAAAGAATCAATGGAGAAACCACTCAAAATGTGCCTACCTTGCTCCTGACAGGAGCTTTATGTTTGGAAAAGCAGTCTCTTTAGATTCTCAGTATGCTGAAACATACATAATCCTGATAACCACACCGATATCAATCAATGAAAGGAGACATCATAATGGCTAAATATATTTCTTTGGTAAAATACACGGCAAAAGGTTCCGAGAATATAAAGGAAAGCCCAAATAGGCTTCATGCGTTCAAGCGCCTTTGTGAGTCCATGGGGGCAACATTAGATGGGTTTTATCTAACTATGGGTCGATATGACATGGTTGTGATTGTGGATGCGCCAGACCCTGAAACTGTAGCGAAAATCCTTCTCACAACAACATCCGGGGGAGCCGTAAGCTCGGAAACCCTTCCAGCCTTTACAGAAACGGAATATCGGAAAGTAATATCCGAGCTACCATAGATTGAAGTTCTAACAAGGCAGGGCCAGAAATGGCTCTGCCTTTGATAACTGCTAAAACCTGAACATTTGACATCACCTAAAAGTTTATGATATCCATTTGAAATCTAACATTTTCAGTGAGTTATGATAATAAGCTATCACCACCCCGGCATCCCCATGCACCCACCTTTTCAATTAATACAATGTAGTGCTCTTTATTCTTGACAAAGACAACGACTTCGTGTAGATATATAGAAAAATTATTGACCCGACCCCTCGTGTTCCCAGGAGCGAAACGCTGATTATCCTCTCATTCGGAATCCTATTCTGAGCTGAGTCTCATCCCGAATCAAAATTCACCTACTTTTAGCTACTTTCAAAAATCGTTACTTTTAATCCTAAACCTTCGTAGAGAAAGCTATGATACTGGTTTTTTTGAAGATGCCGATGTGATATCCTCTGACGGAGTAATCCCGTTAGAGGCCCTTTTCGTCCGTTCAATCAAGACACTTTTCCAATTTACCTAATACTTAAAAAGGAAGGGGTGTCAAAAAATGAAAAGAAAAGGTTCATTTTATAAAGTTCTCTTTTATACACTAATCGCATCTATACTTATTTTTGGAGGCAGCCGCTCCTACGGATATATCTGGAGCAAGACCTTCGAGAAGATCGATATAGAGATAGAAAGCTCAATGCAGAGGACAACCAATTGCGGCTTCATTATTGCCGGTTCAACAAGCTCTTTATTTGTTCCAAAACAAACGCCTAAACCTACTGGCATATTTATTCAACCCAGGGTCCTGGAGATCAAAGCCAAAGGCAACATATTCTATTCTTGGATCAGCTTACCTGAAGAGTATGATCCCCACGCAATCAGCAGCGATTCTCTTGAGTTATCCGTTCTGTCCTGCCCAAAGTGCAAGATAATTTATCCAACTTGGCAGTTTCCGGTACATGGGAAATACCTAACCGTTTTTCTCCGGAAGGATCTGATTGATATAATAGGGACGATGAATTTGGACCTTCCGACCAAGCTAAACCTAAAAGTTTATGGTGAGATGAATGACGGGACTCCTTTTGAGGGATTAGAAACCATTTGGATTATTAAACAAATAAAATAAAAGAAAATAGCTAAAGATGAGGTGGGCCATAAGTAGCTCTGTCATTTTTAAACGTGTGACCTGCGATAACTGCTATATATATTAAATAATACCAGAGAGTTAAAGATACTCAAAAGCTATCTGAAAGCAGACAATCGTCTTCAATCGGCGCTCATGCAGCATGGCCTGATCTGCCCTCAAAAACTTGATCTTACCTCAAATTCCAGCAAATAACGTCTGCCAAGGTCTAAACTTAGAAGATTTTCTGGCTTTTTTGAGAAAATGAACGGAGAAGAAAACAGACATGCAACCTAATTTTGACTTAATTATTAAAAGCAACATTTTGACCATGGCGAACCAGCAGCCCCGGACGCAAGCTGTCGGCGTGAAAAACGGAAAAATTGCTATGGTGGGTTCCTTGGATGAACTCGCAAAGGCCAAAGGCAACGATACCCAGGTGCTCGACCTAATCGGCAAAACTGTTCTGCCCGGCTTTATCGACAGCCATATGCATCCGGTGTTTACCGGTATGGCGTATGCAGGTGTGGATCTGTCTGCAGTACACACTATTGATGATACGCTGGTAAAGATTAAGAAAAGAGTAGAGAAAACGCACCCGGGTGTGTGGATTCAATGCTTCCGTTTCCAGGACAAATTACTTCAGGAAAAACGATTTCCAACAAAGCAAGAATTGGACGATATTTCCACCGCACATTCCATCGTCATTTTTCATAACGACCTGCACTTTGCCATGATGAACACCCCGGCCATGCAACAAATCGATTTTCCGGCCGAACTGGATATTCATCTTTATACTCCCGTCTCCTTATTTGCGATACGAACGATGGCATCCAGACTTTG
>DATFMK010000522.1:0-8227 GCA_035267005.1 Balneolales bacterium | reverse complement strand
TAATATATACTATATATAAATACTACACAAGTAATTATACTTAATATATATTTTTATATTATAAGTATTTCTACTTATTTATGCAGTATAAATATTTATTATTTTATCACTTACGATTATTCTTTTAGAAGACAGGCCTCTTTAAATAATTTTTTTATTTGTTAATTAATTTTATAATCGTGTATCTTACTGTTTATTATAATTGTATTATTATATTTTTACTTATTATTATTTATTATATCTATTAATTATATGTTTTAATGATCTGTAGATTGGCATAATGAATTATTGGGGACCTAATGAATAATAGCAGCTTGTTATCTACCTTCACAAAATATCTCAAGACTGATTCCGAAAATATCATTTCCCGGTTTTTAAACAGAATCAATAAGCTTTTATATATTCTGTTAATTACGATGTTTTCCGCACTAATATATTGGAAATTTATTAATCCGACTTTTGATATTTTTTTATTTATAAAATTTGCCGTCCTGACTTCTTCAACAATCACATTTGTTTTTATTCTTCACATATTCCATGGTTATCGAACGAAACTTGAATACGAATTGACCAATGAACAAAATCATTCTTCAGATTTAATAAAAGAAATAGGTGTACTCAAAAGAAGGTTAGAAGAAAAGCAGGAACAGTTGAGTTTCTATCATAAACGTTTTCAAACATTTATGAATTATTACCGAATTTATATTCAACATACAAATGAGTTGATAAGTATCCATGATATATATGGCCGGTTTTCATATGTATCCCCTACAGTCAAAAATATCCTGGGTTATTCTCAGGGGCAGTTAATCGGAAAAAATTTAACTCAGGTATGCCATCCCGATGATTTGCCTCTTCTGGATAAGACATTTTCCTTCAATGGGGTAAAAAGTAAATCATCAAAAATTCGTTTTCAATGTGAATATGGTAAGTATAAATGGTTTATTATATACACAGATCTTTATAGAAATCCCCGTCTAAAACGTCAAGTACTCTCAACAATTCGAGAAATACCCTTTAGAGAATCGATAAAATTCACATATCGAGATGGTGACATGGATGATAAGATAAATATGCAATAAGGAATCATCATTAACTGTCTTTTAACTCCGGTATCTTGCCATTCTTTATTCCATGACCATTTATTTCTTTCAGATTTTCTGAAGTGTCATAACCCGGTCCACTATCTATTCTTTCCTGATCATTAACGGGGAAATGATTAATCAAGGTAAACCTGTATAATTTTCCACATACACGTAGTGTTGGAATTATTAATAAAGCCATTAAAATATTAACCATAAATAATATATTTACATCCATCCCTCTTAAATATAATGTGATACTAATTATCAAAATATTTATTGACCAAAGCGTGATGGATGCACTTGCATGTGTATAACCACTACGCAGCATGATATGATGAATATGGTTATTATCAGCTATAAAAGGCGATTTCCCTTTTATAATTCTCCAAAAAAAGATACGGAATGTATCAAACAAAGGAATGATCAATACGGCGATGGCAATAACTGGAGCCGATACCATGCTATAGCTGTTATTTATTGGTTTATTTAAATTCAGAAAGTGCAGGGTCATATAGGCAATAATAAATCCGACGATCATGGATCCCGTGTCACCCATAAATATTTTCGCCGGTGAAAAATTAAAAATCAGAAACCCGACCAGTGCTCCGGTTAATACAAAAGCGAGAACAGCAA
This sequence comes from Balneolales bacterium, assembly GCA_035267005.1. Taxonomy (GTDB): domain Bacteria; phylum Bacteroidota; class Rhodothermia; order Balneolales; family DATFMH01; genus DATFMH01. The sequence goes on along the minus strand of DATFMK010000522.1, from coordinate 6,509 downwards.
AATGTATATAATTATTACTCCAAAACCATATGCCAAAGAATCCGGAGCTTATTATACCTATCCCTCCAGCCAATCCATCTATACCATCTATTAAATTAAAGGCGTTGATGATCGTTACTATAATTAAAACTGAAAATATTTGACCGATGAGTAATGGAATTTCATGAATTCCCAGAATACCGCTAAAATCCGTCAGTTGCATATTTCCACCCCATACGACAATGGCAGCAGACAAGATTTGAACCATTAATTTCTTGACAGGTGAAAGCATTAGAATATCATCCTTTAATCCAATAATAAACAACATTACAAGGGATGCTACAAAAAAAGGATATGATTGAAGATTATTAGCATCGCCCCATATGGAATATGCAATCAAAAATGAGGCAAAAATACCAAGACCGCCTAAAGTAGGTATGATTTTTTCATGTAACTTACGATCATGATCAGGTTCATCCATAAACCGTTTCATGTTATCTACTTTTATAATGACCGGCATAGAAATGTAGCTGATTGTCAATGATGTAATGATAGCAGCACCTATTATTATCGGATCAATTACCCACATATTCATAACCTCTCTCGATCATTATGCAAAGTGATCTTTATCATTATCATATCCCTCTCACATGTACCTGTAATAGTTATTTACCTAAAAGAAAGTTACTTAAAAAATCAGTCAAGAGGTTAATTAAATATTTATAAGTTTTTCATTATCAATATCTTATATTACTTTATTCTAATCTTAAGAAGTCTTAAATATTAGATTCTCTTTGTAAAAAGGAGGGTATTCATTTGCATGGTTATTTATAATCTTCCGGTTTATGATACTTACTACGAGGCCTCTTGAATTGTTTTTTAAACCACTCCGGTACAGAATGATAACCAATAGCATATAAATTGTTATTCGGTACAAAACTTTTATACACATTGTTTGATCTTCTTAAATACGGCATAAATTCTTTCTTAACAGGTTCATAATAACCATCGATTTTATCCATCTGCATGGTATCTATATAAAAACGGACGTCATTAACATATTTTTCAGCATAAAGCTGATATAATGCCTCACCCAAGGCAGCATGGTCTCTATGAGGATCTGTATATGACATTGTCTTATGGCGGGCTCCAGGATAGGTTTTCTCAAATTCTGCAATTATATATTTGGCATTATCCACACTTAGGGCGCCGTCAATATATTGCCTAAAATGTATATTTTCAGGTTTTACTTTCATACACATAGATGACCAAACAAATTCATGATTTCTGGCTCTAATATATTCTTCGTCAGTAAGATGAAATTTATGTTTGGTTTTATGCCAGCCACAGATACTAATACCATTTAACACTCTTTTTGCATATGAATTCAGTGCATTACCATTTGTACATAAAACCAGATGTACTTCCTGACTGTGATAAACATGATTCATGATTGCTACACCCATTTGCAGTATTTCATCATCTTGATGCGGCACATAAAAAATTGCTGGACTTTCCATAATTACCTCACACCCCATGTTGAAGACCTAATTAAATAAGTTTTCTTTAATCTCTATTATGTTCTTTATTACTTGTAATTAGCATATTGAATTATTAATTATCCTCTTATCTCATAAATCACTAACAATTCTTAAATAAAAGTCTCAATTACAATATCTGACATAATATAATTACCCTAAGTCTACTTCTATTGAATTCATAGATATCGGTATATAAAACATTACCCCATTTATAGAAGGCTTTGCCAAACTGTTCTTTTTGCCCAATATCTGTATTTTCGTGATTCCGAATTCCTCACATATGGCTAATTTGCAATGGTTTCGAGGTCGCTCAAGCTTTGAATTTGAACATAGTCCCTGGTTTTCCAATGCCTTCTTATATATCATTATTTAATTTTATACCCAAACCTTACCTCACTGGCCATTTCGAATCACAGTTATACTAATAACAAGATATCTAATAAATAGTATTGGTTTTCAGCAGGTTAGAATAATTAAATGATCCGATTCTATCTATGGAATAAATGCCAATTTAGATATGTTTCTAACAAATAAATGAGAATAATTACTAATTACACTAAATATTTATTGTACACCCTTTAGGAAATAAATATACATTGCATATATATTATTACACTAAATTATATATAATATTATTCATGATATTATGATGATAATAATCAGTTATGACATAATAGATATATAACTAATTATTAAGTTTCTGAGGTACTTTGATAACATATTTTAAACCTTCAGGTAGCCAAGTCAAATCTCTGTTCAATAAATTTTTCATTTTTGAAATATCCGGACTACGTCTATTCATTTCACCTTCTTTCAAAGGCGGTAAGTGCACAATATTTGACTTTGAATTCGTAACCTCTTTTATCAAATTGGCCAATTCTATAATTTGAATTTCCTTATCAGAACCGATATTTATGACTTCATTAATATATTCATGTTTATAAAATGCATTTATAGTAGATTCAATATTATCTTCTATATAACAAAATGTTCGAGTCTGTGTTCCATCACCATAAATAGTAATATCCTCATTCCTCAAAGCTAAAGTGATAAATTTTGGAATAACAAAATCTGAAGTTTGCCTTGTACCATAAGTATTAAATAATCGAAAAATAGTGTAATCCAATCCAAATTCTTTTTGATAACTTTTTAAAAAAGCCTCACCCAGTGTCTTCACAATTGCGTAAGGCAACCTTGAATTTAATGGTATTTTATCCTCCTTATGAGGAATATTCACCGGTTCTCCATAAACTTCTGACGAAGAAGCAAAGAAAATTCTTTTAACTTTTGTATTCTTCGACAAGTTTAGAATATTTTTAATTCCATTTATATCATTTAAAACTTTAAGTGGTTGATTCAAAGTTCGTTGAACACCTACAATAGCAGCGTAATGAAAGACATAATCGAAACCATAGTTATAAAACACACTTGAAATGTCATCAAAAATATTAACGTCTGCCCTGATAAAATGAATATTTTTATATGGACTGTCAGGGATATTACTTTGAAAACCTGTTACCAGGTTATCTACAATAACAATTTTATTATCTGGATTATTAGCTAATCTTCCAGCAAGTTCACTAGCAATAAATCCGGCACCACCTGTAACCAAAATACGAGACATATCCCTCCCCTATATTACTATAATGTCATGCTTTTACATACAATTTTCTCAATGTCATAGCCCAACTTTCTGGTGTCAAATCTCCGGCCTTTGCAACACTAAGTTCACCCATGTTTACTAATTGAACATCTTCCATATTCGATATTCTAATCATTGCATCTTTTAAAGATGATGCATCCTTAGCCTTATGAATAAATCCATTTCTACCATCTTCAAGGAATTTTGTAGCTGCCATCACATTATCACTGCATATTAAGGGGAAACCGGCTGCAGCAAATTCATGAACAACAACCCCCCAGTGTTCACGATGTGAAGGTAATATAAATACACCCGTATCCGATAAATACTTTGGGAGTTCAGATGGCTGTACAAAACCAATGTGCCTAACCTTGGGATGTTTCAATCTTTTATCGAATAAATCTCCGGTACCTATAGACCATAATTCCCAATCACTATCAGTTTCATTTTGAAATTCCAGAAAAGCTTTCCATAGGTCCCTAATCCCTTTGAAATCAAAATACCTACCAACGTAAATAAATCTATGAGGGAATTTTCGTGATTTTGATATCCCGTTTTTAAGGTATTCATTATAAAATAAATTATAATCCGCTGAATATAAGCCCATTAAGATCTGATCAGATGAAAACCCTAATCTGCGTGCAAATTTATATTGTGGGTCACCTGGTATCCATATATGAGTAAAACATTTTTTTAAAAAATAATTAGAATAAACAGTACCATATCTTTGACGTAACGTATTTTCCCAAGGATTATCGAGCCCGCATATTACAGGGATATCTTTTTTAAAAAAATACCTGGCTACACTCAAATAGTCGTTGTGTGTCCACCCGGCTACATAAACGATATCCGGATTTTCAGAGATACAAAAATCTAATAAACTCTTTTTTGAAAAATTGTCATGATCATAAAGATATAAATTGTCACTTCCATGAAATTGAAAAGGGGCATTATGGCTAACTCTATCCCTCACAATAATAAATTGCCCTCCATACATTGACAAATATTCCTTAATACAACTCATCCAATAACCTGCTAAACGAGTATATAACATGAGAATCTTCATATAGCCTTCTCCGTATTTTCATTATATACGATGATGAAATAAAATAGAAATAGTGAAGTGAAAGCATTTAACGAGGAAACCATCCAGCTCTCAAAAATTGCCGAGAACAAAGCAACAGCCAAAAATGGTATAACGGCCCTAATATTATTGGTGATCTTCGTTAATCCGGCCAGAAAAAAGAAATAGGCTATCAAACCAATAATCCCTGTATCCATCAAAAATGCCAGGTATGAGTTCCATACAGAATTCCAATATCGGCCTATTAAATTATGTACCGATTTAAAGTTTTGGAAAAAAATCTGATAAAAATAATCACCTCTACCCAACCATGGATTTTCCTTTATTTGATCTATAGCGACATTCCAGACGATAGTTCTACCACTGGCAGTGTCTAATGACTTAGCCCTAAAATATTCTCTTAATGGGGTGTACTGCATTATAACATCTAAATTAAATAATATTATAATGATAATAACCCCAGCAAGTAGAGAATAAACCTTGCCGGTAACACCTCTCGTGTAATAGTTTTTTAATAAATAGTAGATAAAAATTGATACCAGACCGTTACGCGAACCTGTAAGAATTACACTACCTACTATAATTATTTTAATCCATCCGATCTGTTTTTCAGTAATTTCGGAATTTGAATAATGAAATGTATCAATAATTGGATAACTAAAAATACTGAATAAAGCCATTGAATTGGGATTACCGAGCAGCCCCCTCAAGCGGCTATTGAGGAAAAACAAATCATGATAAGGAGATACTATTCCCAACAACGATATCATAAATATTAACGAGATAATTATAACTACGTTTTCATATAGAATTTGCCCTCTTTCATCGAAAACATACCTGAAATAGGTAAAAATGGAGAAAACAAGTAGAAAATAGGATATAGATCTGGCAACACTGGATGTAAAAGCCGGACTAAATACATATGACGAAAACAAACTTACTAAGAAAAACGGAAGGAATATCAAGATTCTTTTATCAAGACCTTTATCATATCGAAAAACAATGATAAGACTAAAAAAGCTTATCAGTATCAAATCAATTATTCTCAATATTCCATAATACTCGAATTGTGGCCAAAGATTATCCCCCAGTGCAATTACCAATATGAATGTTATAATTACTAATTCATATCTATCTTTTTGAAGGAAATAAAAATTCCCTATTACTAATACAGCAATTGAAGAAGGTGGAAATATTATCGAACTGACAACTAAAATCGGTAAGAAAACCAAATAAAAAAAACTGTTATGTTTAATTATTTGAAACAAATCTCTCCTCATTCTTTGATTTCGTGTTTATAATAGCCACTAATTGATCAATGATTTGATCCCAAAGGAAACCATTTTCAACCATCTTTATAGATTGGTGCTTCATTTCATTTAAGGTATAATTATTAATATTAGCGACTTTGTTAATAGTCTTTAATAATCCGTTTTTAACATCGCCCTTAATCAACCAACCATTCGAACTGGAAACGAGTTGGTTTACTGCGCCTACATCCGTAGCTATTATAGCGAGCCCTGACGCCATAGCTTCCAGGATGACTGTTGGCATACCTTCTGCATAACTTGGACATACTAACACATCGCATGATTTTAGTATGTTTTTAATATTTTCCTGTTTACTTATCAGTCCATAATAAATAACATCAGGTCTATGTATCTTCTTTTGATCAGGTATAGGTCCTATTAAATGGTATTCTATCCTATCAGATACATCTAATGCTTTTAAAACTGAAGTTAACTCCTCAATACCCTTTCTTCGTTCATATCTACCTATAAAAACAATTTTCAATACGCTCTCATCTGCTTTTATTTCATTATTAATCCACGACCTTTCTATTCCATTAGGAAGTTCTTCAATTTTGGCTGGTGGTATTTTTAGACTATTTTTTAGAATTGATGATATTACCCCACCAAATGAATACACTATATCGGCTCTATCAAGATTAACTTTAACGGGTAATTTAAACATTTGCATTTTGAGCCACGTTAATGTGTCAGGCGCTTTCTGAAACATTTCATACCCATGAAAATTTAAACTTAGTGGAACTTTGAAAAATGATTTGTTTTTAAGTGTGTACCAGCCCGAAAAACCCTGTATATATATGAAATCATAATTTGTTATTTTAGTTAATTCTTTAAATATTCTTTTTGAATATTGATACCTTTCAACTAAATAATGTCCAGGATAATTATAACGTTTGGGGTATTCTATAAAATGCAGGTGTATATAATTATAATCTATTTCCTTATAGAACTCT
>DATFMK010000521.1:0-3897 GCA_035267005.1 Balneolales bacterium | reverse complement strand
GAAAAGTCAATCCTAATTTCAATTTCCATTTATTTTAATATCTTACAACTTCCTTTATCTGTAGAAAAAAACATTCCTTTATGTCTTTATAACTATCTGATATTTTTTATAATTATACTTGAATTATTAATTGACATTTATTTTCTTTTCTTTTATTCAGTTCTAATATCGCTGTTCAATCAGATTTAGCTCTCAAATTTCCTGCTGTTTATCGAATAACTGTCACATCTTGCTTAAAACAGCGCTTACCTTCTAATTTGCTATATTTACTGATAATCAAACAATAAAGGAGCAGACATGGAAGCGATAGCGTTGCTTGTGTCATCTTCTTATTTGGTTATTAGTGGCATAATGGCTATCGGTATCCTCATAAATATACTTGTAAAATTGTTAACAAGACTTCTTGATTGAGGATGCACCAAATGGATGGGTATGTGGCAGCCAAGACTAGATTGAGTCGGCGGGGATTTTTGCGATTAATGCTATGGGCTGGGTTAATCAGCTGCCCATCGAAGTCCGCCTTTGCTGCCATTGATGCAATATCGTCTGAGGAAAGATCTCTTGCATTGTATAATCCTCATACCAAAGAAAGCTTCAAGGGAGTCTATTGGCGCAATGGGGATTTTGTTGCTGATGCAATGAAAAACATTTATTACATTATGAGGGATACCCGAACAAATGATATCAATCAAATTGACCCGGATCTATTAGATCTAATTTTTAAGATCTCGATTAAACTTAAATCAAAAAAGCCTTTTCACGTAATTTCCGGCTACCGCAGTCGAAAGACCAACGATTTATTGCTTAAACGCAACAAATGCGTTGCAAAAAACAGCTATCACATGAGAGGCCAAGCTGTAGATGTTCATCAGCCGGGACTTAAAACCGCTGTATTGCGAAGAGCGGCATATGAATTGAAAAAAGGGGGGATCGGGTACTATCCACGGCGTGGATTTGTTCATATCGACACTGGCCCTGTTCGATACTGGAGAGCTTAAAACTCAGTAAAAGACCGCAAAAACTTTAAATTGTGGAGTGCTTTGGTTAATGGGGAGTCAACATGACCCGGCTTGGAAAAGTTATGGCAGTTTTTATGGTAACCTGTTTGTCTTTCTACGCGCTATGGTTTTTCGGTGTTCTAACAAAAGAAAATATTAAGGAATTAGCCTCGCCAGCTATGGAAAGCCTAAATCAACTGGCTTCGTGGTTAGAGGTAAAAGTCCGCTTTCTGGCGAACATTATTATTCAAAAGTTTTTTTCGTCGATTTCATAGAGCAGAACAAGCATAATATGGAGATGAAAATCGATTCAGGTAACGTGTCACCTCAAGAGCAGACCTATCCACAATCATTGCTTTTGATACCGGTTGTACCATCCTAATAAAAACTACCAAATTTCGATTCCAATGGGAGTAGGAGGGCTGATTTTCAATTTGCCGGTTTTAGGTTAATTGCATTTTCAGTGTGATTATCTGGCTTAAGTTAAAGCTAAAAAAGGGGGATTCACAAAATACTTGAATTAGAGATTTTTATTATATATGTACCATATGTGGTATGTTTAAATTGCAGCTCATACAATATATGCAATTTTCATTTATCCTATTCAAGACCAAAACAATCTTTAGAGAAAATAAAACGATCAGCTTAAACGCAATTTTGGTTATCTTAATGTGTTCTAAAAATTGAAAGTGATAATAAAATGAAAGCGAACGGCAATAATCTAAAAAAGATCCTGAATAACCATTCAAATTGGATTTTATCGTTAGGGAAAACAGGAATATTAGCCGATTTTAACGGCAGCAATCTGGATGAAGCTAATCTTGAAATGGCAAATTTGCCATTTGCCAAATTTCATTTAGCTTCATTAAAAAATGCCAACCTATCAGGAGTTAATTTTCGCCAAGCTGAACTTTTGCATGTCAAATTAAGCAATGCAAAGCTTGATGGTGCTGATCTTGAAGGCGCTAACATCGCTGAAGGTGACTTCAGTTTCTCAAAATGCACAGGAGCAAATTTTTGCGATGCGAATTTGGAAGGTGCTAATTTTGAAGGTGCTAATCTCGTCAACGCTAATTTTACAAGAGCCATTTTGCGAGGTGCAAAATTCGAAGGGGCTGACCTTTCATTTTCGGAAATAGTTGATGCTAACTTAGAGGGTGCTAATTTCAAAGGTGCTAAATTGGAGGCAACCAACTTTGGAGGCACGAACCTTGATAAAGCCAATTTCGAGGAAACATCTTTGAAAGTACTTAATATTGATGAATATTTACAAAAGCCTAACCTCAGAGGTAATATTATTTCTGATTCGCTAACAAAAGAAACAACAATCTCAGCGCCTTTGATAAAGAATAACAAATCCGAAAAGGCCGATAGAGATTCAACATCGGACACTAAATCATCAAAGGAGGATTTAGTTGTGAAATTAGCTGCAGTCAATCAAGATACGATAGAAAAGGCAATAGGTGATCTGATCGATAAAATAAAATCTAACGTTCAATTGGATCAGGTAAAAACCTTATGCAGGCATCAACATGGTTTAGAAAGAATAGACAAGATTGATATTTCACGAGGTGACATCGTTACGCATAACGGTCAGTTAGCATTTAAACTGGATTTCAAAATTTCATACAATTTATGCTTATTACTCGATCGCAAAGGTAATTTGATAAATAATTCAGACTATAAAGCTTAAGGGTAAAGTTCGATTATCCGTACCTAATATACTTGTTTAATAACTTTGTTAAGTAACTTTCTTGCTCTTTTAAATTTAGATAGCGGTGGTTATATCGCCAGACGTATTCTCCGAGATATAAATGTAAGCGTGATTGTCTGATTCCACCCTTTGCCGCAAGCTTTCGTTTAAGGTAACCCCAGAAGCCTTCGAGCCCATTAATATGGTTACCGTTGGTCACAAAGTTGTCTTTGGTATGTTTAACCAGGCGATGAACATAACCCTTTGCGGCAATACCAGTATATCCACGCCAGGTATCGGAGAATATAGTTGAGCCTTTTTTAACCTGTTTGATAATCCTTGGCTGTAGCTGTTTGGCTTCGACGCTATCAATCAAACCGGCCCAGACACTGCCATTGCGACAAAGAATGCCAAAAACGGCTTGTTTGGGTGTGCCTCTGCCGCGTTTGGCTTTAGGCAAATTACGTTTAACAGAGAGCCGTTTGTTTTTCCATTGACCACCGAGGTAAGTTTCGTCAACTTCAACGCTGCCCTCAAAGACCTCAGGGATATCTTGGGTCATGGCAACTCTTAGCAGCGTTAGTAATTTAAGTAACATATACTTCGATATGTCGACTCTGCTAAGAACAATATTTGTTGAATGCTCAAGTAAAAACTCTTGAACAATTTTACGTAATTTTGCTTTTGTTATTCTAATTCGATGTCGTGGATCACTAAAAGTTTGTCTACATTTAGCACACCTGAATCGGCTATCTTTTAGTGACCATATTTTGTTATTTGAACATTTTGGGCAAGTACGCTTCATATCTGGACTAACTAACATTCCAGGTACGATTTTTCAAACTTTACCCTAAATTAAATTCCATAAATAAAGAGTAACCACTTTGAGATTGGAAACAAGGAAAGCGTCATGTACCACACATCGGATGAGCAAACCGACCTCAAAATTAATGATACCTCGGTTATGGAAAAACGTATGGATATTTTGATCATTTGACACCTTACTGCAATTCTCTTATTCTTCAATTTTAAAAAGAACGGTGTCGTAGCAGGAGGAGCAATGGCCAGGATTCAAGTCGCCCAAATCAGTGTTCCGGAAGGCTGGATTGACCTGGGGGTCGGTCAACCCCATGAAGACTCTCTTCCCTTAGAGCAACTGGCAGAGGCGGCAACTCATCGGTTTGAGCAGGGAGACCGCAGCATATT
>DATFMK010000520.1:0-3572 GCA_035267005.1 Balneolales bacterium | reverse complement strand
CTCAATACTAAGAATGGTGTGATTTACGAAATTGCCGAATGGTATCCACGTATGGAAGTTTATGATGATGTCCGTGGTTGGAATACCCTTCCCTATCTCGGTTTGGGCGAATTTTATTGCGATTACGGCAACTATGATGTCACGATTAAAGCACCAGCTGATATGATCGTTGCATCATCCGGTGTGCTTCAGAATCCTAAAAATGTACTTACACGTACGGAACGGGAACGCCTGAATAAAGCACGTCATAGCGACAAAACGGTTTACATCGTAAAACCAGATGAAGTCGGAAAATCCGAAACACGTCCTACCGATAAAGGGTACCTGACCTGGCATTTCAAAATGCAAAATTCCCGTGATGTCGCTTGGGCCGCATCCAAAGCCTTCGTCTGGGACGCCGCCCGTGTTAATCTGCCAAGCGGGAAAAAATGTATTGCGATGTCTGTTTATCCCGTCGAGGTTGATGGTAATAACGCTTACGGACGTTCAACGGAATATTTGAAAAGATCCATTGAAATTTATTCCAAGCTCTATTATGAATTTCCCTGGCATTCTGCTACAAGTGTTGCCGGTATTGTACACGGAATGGAATATCCGGGCATCGTTTTTAATGGCTGGAGAGCTAAACGCGGGTCTCTTTGGGGCGTTGTTACTCATGAAATCGGACATAATTGGTTCCCAATGACTGTCGGTACCGATGAGCGTCGTTATATGTGGATGGATGAGGGTCTGAATACATTCATTAACATTTATTCTACTAAGCTTTTTAATAATGGAGAATACTTTAGCGACAATAGGACGAATGCACGTCAACTGGCCAAAATGTTAAAACATAACGACGAGCCCTTAATGACACGTCCTGCTGTAATATCATTGAATAATTATGGCATATATTATTCAAAAACAGCAATTGGATTGAATATTCTCAGAACCTATGTTTTAGGTCCCAAGCGATTTGACTACGCATTCCGGACGTACATCAAACGATGGGCGTTTAAACATCCACGGCCACAGGATTTCTTCAGAACTATGAACGATGCCGCTGGTGAAGATCTTGACTGGTTCTGGAAAGAATGGTTTTACAAGACCTGGAAAATCGATCAGGCCGTTAAGGATGTTCATTATGTAAATCAGGATCCATCTCAGGGTTCCTACATTACCATTACCAATAACGATCGTGCCGTTATGCCGGTTACGGTTGCCATCTATCAGTCTAACGGAAAGAAAGGTACCGTAAATCTTCCGGTAGAGATATGGCAGCGTGGTGGTACCTGGACATTTAAATATAACTCAACGAGTAAATTAGACTCAGTTGTAGTTGATCCTAATCGTGTCTTACCGGATATTAAACCTCAAAATAATATCTGGACACCGTTCCCTTCCCATCATAGGTCTCGTTAATCTAATTAACGCACTGTATTTGAAAAAGCCCGGAGATATGATTTCCGGGCTTTTTTGTTATCTGTTTATTTTTAAGGAATTGGAGATATGTTGTAAGAAAAGTAAATTGGAATTAGAGGATAAGTTATAATAGGATATCATTTATAAATATTGATTCGTAATAAATAGAAGAAGGCTTTGCAAAACCTGGGATTTTGTTCAATATCAAAGCTTGAGCAACTTCGGAACCGCAGCATATAAGCCATATGTGAGGATTTCAAAGTCGCGAAAATGAAGATATTGGGCAAAAGAATGGTTTTGCATAGTCTTCTATAAGTACGAATATTAAATGATATGATTGATGAGGAATATAATATGGCCTTGAAATTAGATCTATATGAAATTGGACTGAATGATTTTAGTTTTGTTTATTTGTGTAATCGGAGTGTAGAAAACTTATTCTTGTATCTTATTGTTAGAGAGATAGAAGAAGGCTTTGCAAAACCAGGGATTTTGTTCAATATCAAAGTCTTAGTGACTTCGGAACCACAGTATTTTGATCATATTCGAGGATTCCGATGTCGTGAAAATGCAGCTATTGGACAAAAGAATGGTTTTGCAAAGCCTTATAGAAATATAAGTTGATCGGTCAAATCATCCGTTGTACGGTTAATAACATTAAAAATATGCAGGTAATAAGAGAAATATTCGAAAGATATTTAGTAATATTTATCAAGGAGGAAAACGGTGAGCGATAATAATACGCCGAGTAGTAATAATAATAAGCCAAATGCCAAAATACCGGGGAATTATCCGCCTAATTATACCGGAAATAATAGAAATTTATTCTTTTGGATTATTGTGGCAATGATCATCGGGCTGTGGTTATTCAATTCCTATTATGAGTCTATGAGCCAAGCCCCACAAATTGATTATACAACATTTCGGCAACAGGTAAAGAAGAATAATGTTGATCAGATAACGGTCAAAGGTGACCATATCAGCGGTTCACTTAAACAACCAGCTAAAACGGTTACGGCAAAGGGTGATACGGTCAGTTATTCCAAATTTACAACGTATTCCCCTTCTTTCGGTGATAAGGATATCATGAATTTATTGACCGAGCATAACGTACAGGTGAAAACCCAACCGGTTAGTAATGACGATTGGTGGTTGATTTTCCTCACTATTGGACTCCCCTTCATCATATTCCTGGGTATCGGATATTATTTTTATAAACGTATTCAGGGTCAGGGACAAAACATGTTCTCCATCGGCCAGAGTCAGGCAAAACTGTATGAGAAAAAAAACGAAAATGTCACTTTTGATGATGTCGCCGGTGCAGAAGAAGCAAAAGTCGAACTACGTGAAATTGTGGAATATCTGAAAAGTCCGGAAAGAATAATGAACTTGGGAGGAACCGTCCCAAAAGGCGTTTTACTGGTTGGTCCACCCGGCACTGGAAAAACCTTGCTGGCTCGGGCAGTAGCCGGAGAGGCCAATGTACCATTTTTTAGTATAACCGGATCGGATTTTATGGAGATGTTTGTCGGCGTTGGTGCAAAACGTGTCCGATCGATGTTTCAGGATGCTAAAAAAGCAGCCCCAAGTATCATCTTTATTGATGAGCTCGATTCTATCGGAAGACGACGTGGTGCCGGCCTTGGCGGTGGCCATGATGAACGCGAGCAGACTTTGAATCAGATGCTTTCCGAATTGGATGGTTTTGAGCCAAATGAGAATGTCATTGTGATGGCCGCGACCAACCGGCCCGATATTTTGGATAAAGCGCTGTTACGCCCCGGTCGTTTCGACAGACGCATAACCGTTGATCTTCCTACAAAAAATGACCGGCTTGAAATTCTAAAAATTCATGCACGTGGAAAACCTTTAGCTGATGATGTGGATTTGGATCGTATAGCACGTAGCACTCCCGGATTCAGCGGCGCGGATTTGCGTAACTTGTTAAATGAAGGTGCCTTGCTGGCGGCACGCAAATATCAGAATAACATCACCCGGGTAGACATTGAACAAGCTACCGATAAAATTCTTATGGGACTCGAGCGAAAAGGCCTCGCTTTGACCCCTGAAGAACAAAAGATGATTGCTTATCACGAAGCCGGACATGCTTTGGTCGCTGCTCTTATGCCTTATTCCGATCCTATTCATAAAGTAACTATCGTTCCACGGGG
>DATFMK010000519.1:0-5562 GCA_035267005.1 Balneolales bacterium | reverse complement strand
ATTATAACGTATGGTTAATACTCATTTATTATATGCATTGTTTGAATCGTTGATCATGCTTATGGCTTTTACAACGGAAGGGGATTACTTCGGCAAAAAGCGCCTCGTAATGACACTTATTATGTTTTCGATGGTAAAACCAATCATTTGTTAATGCGATCGGAATCTCCCGAAAACTTTCAGGAGCGGTTGTGAGGTGACAAAGGAATCCCGAATTTATTTCGGGGCAAGCTCCTTCCGTTGTTCCAGGCTTATGGCAAAATTTCGGCAGGAGATCACCGCGTCATTCTTTCGGCATTCGCCTCTTTCATTCCTCGTGATGACACTCAGGACGTTCTTTCATTTCCACCCAAAATAAAAATGATGTCTTTGCAGGAAAAGCGTCTATTTAAGATAGTACCTTATTTCTAAATGCCACTAAACGACCAATGTGTCATTGCGAACGGAGTCTCTCGAAAACTTTCGGGAGCGGAGTGTGGCAATCCCCTGCCGTTGTTCGGGATTATAAGTAAAGCTACAGGTACTCTTATGCACTTAACCATTACAAACCGAAAATTATTTGTAAGGATTCCATCATTTCCTAATCTATTTAATCATGGGAACTTGGAATCACAACTATTATGTATACATACTCACCAATAAGTATAATTCCGTTTTATACACCGGAGTGACGGGTGATCTGGTACACCGAACCTCTCAGCACAAAGACGGCAAGTGCGGGTTTACCGCTCGGTATAATATTAGTAAGCTGGTTTATTACGAATGCTTTGATTCTATTAACCCGAATTGTTCACGTAACCCATAAGAAGCAATGTATATCATATTGTTAATTAAAGTACTTATAAAAAATAAACCGATCCTTGATTTTGAGGACACTAAAAAGAGCTGCGAAATTTGGCCATGCTACGAGTTAAATTATTTCAACTGAAAAGCGTAACTATTCTCCTCATCTCACTCAAAAAAATTAACAACTCAATGATGACAAGATCCTTCAACCGGAGTTTCCGAAGTAAGTTCCCCGGCAAGGTATAATGAGACGGCACGATCCGGATCCTCTTCAGTGGTGATAATCGGCTCAATATTCTGTGCTGTTAAACGGCGGAATAACCCCATTCCCATACCTCCGGTTATCAACACTTCAACATTACTCAACGGATGATTGGTTTGTCCGTGACTTTCATGAAAGGTTTGTTCTTTGGTGATTTCTAATAGATCCTTGTTAATGACATTATCGTCAGAAATCTCATAAATGTAAAAACGGCGGCAACGTCCGGTATGACCCGTTATCTTTTTTCTATTATGACTGGAAACAGCGATTTTCATGGATTGATAATTAAAAATTAACAGATGTTATGGTTTCGTCTGACACAATTCTACTAAAACCCCTTCATTATCTTTGGGATGTAAAAAAGCCACAAGTTTATGATCCGCACCTTCTTTGGGCTGCTCATTCAGAAGGTTGAATCCTTCATTTTTCAAACGTTTTAATTCTGAATGAATATCCTCAACTTCAAATGCGACGTGATGCAGTCCCTGACCTTTTTTCTCTACATATTTGGCAATAACCGAGTCGGATTCGGTGGCTCCTAAAAGCTCCACTTTCGACTCTCCTGTTTGGAAAAAAGCAGTCTCCACTTTTTCGCTTTTTACACGTTCCCTCTTGAAACATCGCGTATTTAATATTTTCTCATAAGTTTCGATGGCTTTTTCGAGATCGGAAACAGCTATTCCAATGTGGTCGATATGCATGGGTTCGTTTGTTTTGTGATGAATATCAGGTTACTAATAAAGAAATATAATAAATCGGACGTTTTCCATCTTAATTGAAAATGACATTTTGATTAACAAATCTTGCGTTGTTAACCCGGATTATACAAGAGTAATTAAGCTTTTAGCACAAAACGAATCTTTGTTTGCAACTTTTTAGGCGGGACCTCCTCCGGATCGTTAAGATAAACTTCATAAGTGACTCCGGAAGGGGTGTCATTATGGGATGCAAGAAGTTGAATGATATCCCGATATGTTTCTTCAATCAGTCCCGGTAACTTTTATACGGATGTCCGTGTACGGAGGGCAACGGTGGTCTGTATAGATCGTTCTTCTATTTTGAAATTGGAAATCATGCTGTATCTCCGAATGAAAAGTATAATTTCTCTGATTGAGTAATTGATCGAGTTCCTTACTTAACGGGAGTTCGAAATATAATCTTCTCAAAACAGCGTCTCGAAATGAATAGGTTACTTTGAAGATTTCTCCCTCTGGTCGAAATGACGCGAATGAGCGAAGATGAAGATGATGTTGATGTTGATGTTTAAAAAACATCACGCAAAGGCGTCATCTCGAATCCGCTTTTTGGGTGAGAGATCTTCCAAACATGGATATGAAACAGATAAATTCTATAATTATATCGAATTCACGTTAATTAAATTAAGAAATGATGGTTAGAAGCCTTAATGGATTTTGTTATATATTTTTGTTTTTCCGAAGTTGATAGCGTTCATAAATCAGAGTTCCAATAAAGATGAGATAAAAGAGAAGTCCTAACAGGGCCAGTTTATTGGATAAGGTATTATTTTCAGGATTAGTCCGGATGAAACAAGCTGCAGCTAATAAATACCAGACAATACTGTGAAACCAGCGAATAACAAGATGCTGTAAGCGTGAACGCTGGACTCCTTTTACAGCCCGGGGCCATAAAAGGGTGTACACCATTCCGATGATAACACATAAAGCTCCCCAAAATGTCCAGGGGATATCTAAAAATGGATGATTCATAAAAGTTTTCTATTATCGATCAAAATTTGAAAGAGTAAAATAAATATTTTTTGATCGTTTTCATTTTTCATCTTTAGAATAGAACGCGGACAACATGGACAACGCGCATTTTCGCGGAATTAAAGATTGATAAAGTCCTGGCTTTTAGAATGCGTTTGAATAATTTGATGATCCAATTACAATAAATAAGGAACTTTTAAACAAGATATTACAGTTTGAAATCGAGAAAAGAATTTTAGGCACTTATTGAATTGAAGTACTCGAAGTACTTAATACAGTAGGAAGCTATTACGCTGAAAAAATTTAATAATAGTCACAAAGCGTTATGTCAAAACTATATCATCTTTATCGGGAGCAACAACTTCCCATCAGTATGGATGAAGCCTGGGGCTTTTTTTCTTCACCCAAAAATCTGGCAAAAATTACACCGGATGACATGGGATTTGAGATTACATCCGATTTTGAGGATGAAGAAATTTATCCCGGTAAGTTGATCTCGTATAATATTACGCCCATATTTGGGATCTCTATGACCTGGCTGACTGAGATTACTCAAGCTCAGAAACCTTATTATTTTGTGGATGAACAACGCAGCGGACCCTATGCCATGTGGCATCATGAACATCATTTCAGGGAAATTAACGACGGAATTGAGATGAGGGATCGTCTGTATTACCAGATGCCTTTTGGATTTTTAGGCTCAACCGTGCATTCACTTATTGTCAGAAAACGAATCGAGCATATTTTCGATTATCGATATTCTGTTTTAGAGCAGAATTATGGGAAGGTTGAAGCCGATAATTGAGTTAAAATCAAAATAAAAAATCCGCATTTATAGAAAGATGGACTCCACCTGTTTAGGTGGAGCCCATTTAGCAATGATTCTTTTTAATTTAAAACGGCTGTCGTAATGGAATGGGCCAGACTATGGGTTGTGACGGCTTTACCACGAATCCAGATTTTGTAATTCATCGGTTTATCTGTTTCGTTTAATACGACTACCGCTATGGTATTATCCGGATTAATGAAGGCGGTGGCCAGTAAAGTATCATTATTCGAAGAACAGATAATTCTTCGTGCACCCGGTCTGATAAATTTCGAGAATTGACCGATGTAATAGTAGGAATTCATAAACGTCAGTTTTCCGGTTTGTGTATTGGCGATGATAGGTGCGTAGCAATAATTTCCTACATGATTGGGTCCGCCCTTTTGATTCAGAATTAAGTTCCAGTCGGTCCAGCCAACAGCCCAGTTATTAAAATCGTGAATCATATTTTCCGCATAGGTTTCACCCCAATGCCACTCATGAATATGTTTCCAGCTAAAAGGATAGAGGCAGGCTTCCGTAAGCATAACTTTTTTATTAGGGAAGGCCTCATGCACCAGACCCGGATTAGCATAGTGATTACCGACATACCAGTGAAAACCTACTCCCCAGACATATTTGGCTGCGGCCGGGTCTTCCAGAACGGCCTCGGCCCGTTGATACATGATCCCGCGATTGTGATCCCAAATCATCAATTTGGTGTTGGATAATCCAGAATTATGCAGAGTCGGACCCAGATAATTTTTTACAAAATCATGTTCTTCTTTTCCGGTGTAAATACAGGATTCCCAAGTCTGTTTAGCCATCGGTTCATTTTGCACGGTTAATCCCCAAATCGGAATCCCCTGTTTTTTATAGGCGTTTATGAATTTTACATAATAATGAGCCCAGGCGTTACGATCTTCTGGCTTCAATTTACCACCATGCAGCATATTATTATTCGTTTTCATCCAGGCCGGCGGACTCCAGGGGGAAGCAAAAAGGGTAATGTGTCCGCCCGCTTCTTTAATAGCTGATTTGATGAAGGGAACACGATATTTCAAATCATGTTTGATGGAAAAATGGGTGAGTGAAGTATCACCAGGGGTTTCATCATAAGCATAACTTTCGCTGGAAAAATCGCAGCTGTTGATGTTGGTTCGGCCAATGGTATAACCGATACCCTTATTCCGTGTAAAATATTTTGTGAGGATCTCCCGCTGAATATTTTTTGGCATTTTATAAAAGGTCTCGGCAGCTGCATCCGTAAAAGCACCTCCAATTCCAACAATTTTCTGAAACCGTTTCGTGGCATCCAGCATGATCGTGGGAAACGCCTCATCGGGTTGTGCTAAAGCGGTGAATGATAACGTATCTACCGGACTAATTCGGTCAGTGGTGTTTTTAGCCGTGACAAAAGTAACGGCATGCTGTACGGCCGGTGCCTGATATTTATTTTGGGTTTGGCTATCCTGATTTTTAACCTCAGCGTTATTTGCCTGATTACAAGCCGTAGCCATCATCGTTGTGATAAGAAAAAATAACCAAAGTGGCTTTTGAATAATATGCTTCATGATTTTAAGTGATTTAATGGTAACAAGTTGTAACATAATTTATCTAACATCCCCTCTTGCTAACTTGTTAGAAAGCGGTATGCCCGTTTATGATAATCCTTAATATAGGATTCTGTTCAAATAAGTTGAAATCATTACCCGCAAATCTATATGTTATATTGATAAAAAAATTAATAGTTCACTCTCACAGGAGAAAAACGCTATAATTTTTAGTATCCTTTTTATTTAATTATGTCTGTATACATTTTTTATCCTGGTCTTTTTGAGTTCCGGGTAGAGCGGTTCGTTGCCTCCCCGCTCCCCCACAGATCCGTACGAGCAGATTTCCCGCATACGGTTCCTCTGCTTATGGTTTCGCTACCGGTTGGACCGGTTTATACCGTCCTCCGATATCCAAACCGCTATCGG
>DATFMK010000518.1:0-3963 GCA_035267005.1 Balneolales bacterium | reverse complement strand
AGGTTTGGTGAGGTAATCATCGGCTCCTAATTCTAGTCCCAAAACACGGTCTAATTCCTGCGAACGGGCGGTCAACATCAGGATAGGTGTTCGATCTTCATTGGCACGCATCTTCTTACAGATTTCCATACCGTCGAGTCCGGGTAGCATCAGATCGAGAATAACCAGCCTGTATGAATTCTTCATAACTTTATCCAAACCGGTCAAACCATCGGCTGCCGAATCCAGTTCAAAACCCAGATCCCGCACATTGATCCCGACAAGCTCCCGGATATCCGGATCGTCTTCAATGATTAAAATATGTTTTAATTTATTGGTCATATCCACTTCATAATATATATTCGCATATCCTTAATATAATTGATCTTTTAGAAAGAAAAGAAATGACAACAGACGACTGACCACGGACGACTATTCACTAAGATATAATCAATCAATTTATTAGTATAAAATCTATATGTGCCCATTTAAATATTCTTTAAGATCTGCATAAATCCGCGTAAATCTGTGGCTAAAAAGGTTCCCGTTTTCATCGTACAACGGGACCTTTTTACCACAGGTTAAGGAATTATTGCATGGGTTGAATCATTACTTTGATGACTTTCGGATTATTCATATTGTCAATCATCCTGACTTTATTATTCGGATCGGCCGGACCGGTGTTCGGCGCAGGTTGACGAGGAGCCTGATTCGATCCGATTCCGGGCTCTTCGTTTGCTTCCGTACCGGCATCCCAAAGCATGACATCATTCGTGATATCACCATTAACAGGTATGCCTTTTTTGAAAAGATCGATCCCCTTTTGTCCGGGTGAGTAGAACCAGTCGTTCGACTGAGCATACATTGTGGCGAACGTAAATTTTTCGCCTTCCTTCGCCTGGAATGAAAAGCTGTATGTTTGTCCCGGCATCAGATTGCTTTTGGTTGAAGTGCCATCCGGCGTATCGAATATAGCATGCATCATCACGTTTTTCTCCTTGCCCATATTTGTGAATAACGTGTTGGGATTTCCATCTTCAGCCAATGATTCCAGTCCATTGCCTTCCGCCGGACTACCGGACATGAATAGAGGATTATCATTCTGATAAATGGCAAATACACCAGGTGACAATGGCACCGTAATTCCCGTCCGCGGTTTGAAATAACTGTCGAGACTTGAAGGATTTCCATCTTCAGCTATAGCTTCTAATCCATTTCCATAATCAGGCTGACCTGTTTTATAGAGCAGATTTTTCTTACCGGCACTGTGTACGAGCCAAATGCCCGGCGATAACGGAACGGCTACACTTCCATTCGAAGTCTTCAAAGTGTTAGAATCGGACACATCCTCAATCTTCACTTTGAATCCATAAGGCGTACCATCCGACATCAGCGTCACTTTTATGACCTGCTCTGTTGAGGGAAGATTGGAGTCGTTAACCACGCGTACATTCGGATTGGGATCGGCCGGACCAGTATTTGGCGCCGGTTGGCGTGGGGCCTGATTCGAACCCGTTCCCGGTTCCTGATCGACTTCGGTTCCCGCATCATATAATGAAATTTTGGAGGTGACATCACCAGTGATCTTGGATCCATCGCTGTTATACAATGGCATTCCATCGGCTCCGGTTGCATAAAACCAGTCGTTCGACTGAACAAACATCGTAGCAAGGGACAAACGTGCTCCAACCGGAGCAGTAAATGAAAATTCGTACGATTGTCCCGGACCAATAGGCCCCGCACTGCTTTGGCCAACAGGTGTAGTGAATGACCCACTTTTTATAGCGTCATAGTCTTTACTGGTATTTTGAATAGTTACTTTAAATCTATCCGTAATTTTCTGATGTGATTTATTGTTACAACCCGTTTGTATAATTAAAAATGTGATCAAAACGAGTACTGTGGATATCTGACTTATTCTTAGTTTCATGGCTATTTGGATTTTATGAATTTACCTGATCGTGTATAACTACACTTTATAGATAGCCATGATGCGACCGAATTTGATCACAAAAGTGTCACAAGTCGGTTACAATTAAATCACAGATAATTAGCAATTAGTAATGAGTAACCACTTATTGTTGCGTAGGTATCTGTGTTTCCCAAATGACGTCATGCTGAACCTGCAGACTGTGTCATAATTATAAATCAAACTTATGTGACTTAAATAATTTAGGTGCTTCGCACAATATCGCTTGGCTTACCCACTCTCAATCTCCCGAAAGTATGCGGGACAAGTTCTCCCTTTCCCGGATAAATCCGCGACAGGGAGAGAGGCTCTTCGATAACACTTACCAATACTTTAAAAAACAAGGTGAGTTGTTATTAGCATTTTATTGTGACACAGTCTGCTGATTCAGCATCCAGCCAAAACGTAGACATTGTTTACAAGCTGCAGCTATGTAATCCCAAAAATAGTTTTCACTCATAAACCCAAAATGCCTAAAGCCATTAAAAGCGAGATTCCGGGTCGAGGCCCGGAATGACGTCATCATTTTCGTTGTTTTTCTTTTGTTGAATAATCGTTGCCTCTTGTTCATTTTTCTGAAACGCTGTCAGGTCTTTCAGACGCTGACAGGTTTTCTCACTACACACTTTTCATAAAAATCCGTGTTCTATCTTTTTCGAGATATTATTCTTAAGATTAGAATGGTTAATTTATCCGTTTAAAAACATCTATAACTTTTCAATCGAGGGACATGAAATCCAAACATATTCTCATTATCGGTGCACTTCTTTTCCTGCTGGCATTTATTTTTCCACCTTACAAATACAAACCGGTGACCCAAAAACAATCACCATCCAAAGATCCGGTAACGAAAATAGCTTATCGTCCCATTTGGAATGGTACTCAAATTTATGATTTAAAAGGTAACTTGATCGGGAAAAACGCCACTTTTTATTCTCTTCTTTGGTTCGGAACGTTATTTGTCATCGGAATAGGAACCAGAACAATTGTTCGATTCAGGGATATTTAGTGATGGCGACAAATTTAAAAGCGGTACATGAGGATTTGGAATCCTTAAGTGATCCCGACGATGTCAAAAATTTACAACGATTTTTCAAGACGGGTCCCGGCGAATATGGTGAGGGTGATCAATTCAGAGGAATCCGTGTACCCGTAACACGAAAATTAGCCCAAAAATTTAAAGATCTATCGATAACCGATATCGAGGAACTGCTCCAATCAAAATTTCATGAAGATCGACTTTTAGCGTTATTTTTATTAATTCAACATTTTCAAAAAGGAGATCCAAATTCACAAAAGCTTATCTATGATCTTTACCTGAAAAATATTCGATTCATCAATAATTGGGATTTAGTGGACAGCTCGGCGGAACATATTCTTGGCGCCTGGTTATCCGACAAATGCAAAGATCTTTTATTCGACTTCACTCATTCCGATTCTCTATGGAAACGCCGCATCGCGATTATGTCGACCTTTCATTATATCAAAAAGGGTGAATTCGACATCTCTTTGCGAATTGCTGAAATCTTACGAAATGATCCGGAAGATCTTATCCAAAAAGCAGTTGGATGGATGTTGCGAGAGATCGGTAAACGGGATTTAGCCACTGAAGAAACGTTCCTCAAAAAATATTATAAAGAATTGCCCCGCACCATGCTCCGCTACGCCATCGAAAAATTTCCCGAAGAAAAACGACAAAAATACTTAAACAGTTAGCAGTGATCAGTTATCAGTTTGTTAATGCCTGAATAATATAGTAATCGTATTACGAAAATCGAGAATTTGTTTCTTTGTTCATAGATCAAATTTCGCATTTCTGGATTCTCCGTCGTAACGGGGAATGACGTCGCAGATGGTACATCTCGTATCTGGAATCTTGCAACCTGTATCCAGTTTCACAAAAATTCTTTCACATTTTCGGGTGGACGGCCAAGGACGGCTTTATTTCCTTTCACGACAATAGGACGTTGAATCAGCTTTGGATATTCGACCATGGCCTGAATCCATTCTTCATC
>DATFMK010000517.1:0-3011 GCA_035267005.1 Balneolales bacterium | reverse complement strand
GCTATGATGTACGCATTCGGGAATCCGGTAAATGGAAAGGCAAACCCCGGATCACCAAACAAGGCTCCAAATATATCCGAAGGGCTATGTACATGCCGGCCACTACGATCGTTCGCTCTGGTAAAGGACCGATTTTTGAATATTATAACAGGCTTTTGGGCACCCACAATGTTAAAATGAAAGCTCATGTGGCCATTCAAAAAAAATTGTTAACCTACCTGTTTTGCTTATGGAACACACAAGAAACCTTCAATCCCCAAAAGATCTACCACCAGCGAGCTATCCATAAAAAAAGAGTAGCCTCACGCAAAGGCGAGGCTACCGTAGATACATCATTGGTCTTTTGACAATGATGTTCTTTTAACTAAAAATACAGATTTTACTTGATTTTTAACACAGTACCTTTCGGGACACGACTATATTTCTTGGTGAATAATCCGGGTTAACCAAAATATATTTGACTCAAAAACTTATTCGATATAATATCTTGCTATTTAGATTACTTAACTGTTTTATTCCGGAGTAAGCGAAGGCCATTGGCGACGACCAGAAGAGTACTGCCTTCGTGTCCGACTACGCCAAGTGTAAGCGGTAAATTTATGGTAAATACGGATATAATTAATACCGCAATCACAGATAAACTAAAAATGATATTTTGCCAAACGACCTTCCTTGCTTTTTGGGCCAGTTTCAGTACATAGGGCAGTTTACTTAAATCATCCGCCATTAGAACGATATCGGCGGTTTCGAGTGCAACATCCGTTCCGGCCGCACCCATTGCAATACCGACATGACTTGTCGCCAACGCCGGTGCATCATTGACACCGTCCCCAACCATCGCGGTAATAACAGAATTCGAAAGATTTTCAATCTTTGCGACTTTTTCTTCAGGCATCATTTGTGCGTAATATTCTTGTATACCTAATTTCGATGCGACTGCTTCTGCAACTTTTTGAGCGTCTCCGGTTAACATAATAATTCTGTTTATGCCCAATTTTTTTAAATTATGAATCGAAACTTTGGCTTCATTTCTAACTACATCCGTTATAGCTAAAAGACCTAAGGGTTCTTTATCGTTACTAATGTAAGCGACCGTTTTCCCTTCACTTTCAAGATCACTTGCTTTCTGTAAAAAAGGTTCAGGCCATGTAATAGAATGCTCATCGAACAGCTTCTTATTTCCGACTAATATCTGTGACCCGTTGAGATTTGCAATGACTCCTTTACCCGTAATGGTTTGCAAATCACGAATTTCATCGAAATTTAAATTTCGATTTTTAGCAGCTTCGACAATCGCAGCTCCCAAATGATGTTCCGAACGACTCTCAGCACTGGCAGCAAGTCTCAGGATATCGTCTGCGGATAACCGATCATTATTAACGACCGGAAAATTTCCATTTACAGGCACAGTCATCTCGTCAACCCATTCATTTACAGTGATAACATTGGTAACAACCGGTTTGCCCTGGGTTAAAGTACCGGTTTTATCGAAAGCAATCGCAGATATCTTCGCGGCTTGTTCCAGGTAGGCGCCACCTTTAAACAAAATGCCATTACTTGCTGCGTTCGCTATAGCAGACAAGATGGAAGCCGGCGTGCTTATAACCAGTGCACAGGGAGAAGCCACAACTAAAACGGTCATTGCTTTGTAAAAAACCCGATCGAACGGAAGTCCTAAAATGAAATAAGGCACAAAAATAAGTCCCATTGTTGCAAGGATTACTAACGTAGCATACTTGGGTTCAAAATCATCCAGGAAACGCTGCGCTTTGGCTTTCTTACTCTGCGCTGTCTCAACCATCTGAATAATTTTTGAAAGTGTAGTGTCTTTGGATAACCGGGTCACTTCAATTTCAATTGCCCCTTTAGTATTCATGGTTCCTGCAAATACATCATCCCCTTTCGATTTTCGCACGGGAATACTCTCACCCGTGATAGCGGATTGATCAATCGAAGAGGTACCCTGAGTAACTTTCCCATCTATAGGGACACGTTCTCCGGGCTTGATCAAAACGATTTGGCCTAATTGTAAAAGATCGACACGGACAAGGTTTTGGGATCCGTCTTTCTTTAGTACCAGCGCTTCATTCGGTCGCAGTTTCATCAGTGATTTTATAGCATTCCGGCTACGCTCCATAGCAAACATTTGCAATGTATTACTCAGAGAGAACAAAAATAAGAGGGTTGCTCCTTCCATCCACTGACCAATACTTGCCGCTCCCAAGGCCGCGACGATCATCAAAAAGTCTACATTAATTTTAAATTCCTTAAGCGACTGAATGCTCTCATAGATTCCCCAAACCCCGCCACTGATATAAGCGATTATGTAGAGTATCAAATATATCTGCTCAGGTAGCCAACCCGTTTTCTCTCCAATGAACCCTGAAATCAAACTGAGCGTACAAATCAACGTCAGAATGATCTGCAGTTTTTTGAAAAATTCCTTTTTATTCTTGATGCAATTTCGCCCTTTTAATATTTCTATTACTCTATTCATTTATGGAAAATGGAAAATCGTTAAATCCTTTTATTAGACAGGCTTATTTAAAATAAAGTTTAGCAGTAACAATCATAAGATTCAATTTAAATACCGTTATCCACCCTTCTCAAAAATAATCATAAATAACTTATTTATATACACTTATGTTTTTTAAGAATTCTTTACTCTTCTTAAAATTGAATATAAATAGCGATTATAAAACACTGTCTTTTCTTTATTTAGACTCAATACTCATAAATCCATTTACCAAAAGCACACAAGTTTAGGAGCAATTATATAGGGACGTCTATTTAATCCGAATCATTCACGTTTACAATAAGAGAAGATTTTGCAAAACCGCCTTTTTGCCCAATATCTGTGTTATCGGAATTTTAAAATCCTCACATATTATCAGATATACTGTGGTTTTAAAATCCCTCTGGCCTTGATCTTGATCAAAAATCCTGGTTTTGTAAAGCCTTCTAAGAATCAATAACTAAAACCTTATTAACGTGAGGTTCGTTTAAGCTTA
>DATFMK010000516.1:0-3131 GCA_035267005.1 Balneolales bacterium | reverse complement strand
TGCATAAAGCATGATTCCGATTTCGAACTCACGTTGATTATACGGTTTTTTAGAATATATAATGTTTAATTACTATCAGAGCATTTCTCTGTCGTCTGTGGTCGGTTGTCGGTGGCCATAGAATAGTCTAATTTAACAGCTTCTTTTATTAAGTAGATAGATTATAAGCTTATAAACGAACCTCACGTTAGTTATGCGGATGGCTTTACAAAATCGTTTACAGAGACTCTATTCATTCGTCATTTAAAGCTATAAGAGTTGTTAATGGCTTTTAACACACATTATGGATCAGATCTATCCAAAACGTTAATAAAAAAGCTATTGCATTGCCCAACTATTTTGGGCTTTTCATGGTAACCCGAATTATTAACGTAAGCTACAAGAATGAATACACATCATATTGAAAAAACAATATCTTATAAAAAATAAAGTTTTCCTCAAATTTGAGGATTTTAAAAAGAGCTGCGAAATATTGCCGTGCACTGCGTTGAATTTAAAAATGCTTAATCAATGTACCCATGTACGTTTCATGCACATTTTTAAATTCGCCTTGGTCACAACAAGATTTCTTGGTGAATAATCCGGGTTAACGTGAATAATTCGGGTGGACGTTTTTAGCCTTTCTTAGATGGACCCCACCATTTAGGTGGAGCCCATCAACAAATGTTCATCATGATATCACTTACGGTATCGATTTTTAAATGGAAACGTCCCAAATTTTAAATCCAAATGTTGGAACTATCATCGATGGGCTCCACTCCATGCTTTTCCGGAGTGGGGTCCATCTACCTAACCTCTTTGTCAAACCGGATCTGAGAACGCTATCGGTTTTTGTACCGCCATGAATAAAAAATTATTCCCAAACGATTTTAGAGCGTTTTATTTCATTGGGGGATTGATCGTTCAAATATTAGATAATCTGTCCTAAATAAACCGATTAAGCATTATTTTTTAATCTCAAAAACGTTTTGGACTGCTATAATTATGGATACCCGATCAGCTCGGGTATGACGTCGAGATGAAGGATATAGTTTGATAACCTTAAATTGGATCATTGATATTTGTGGGAACACAATCAGGTCGGACCACTCCGGTACACTTTTCGAGTGTGGGATTTTAATCCGGAAGATCTTTAAATTCAACAAATTCAGGTTCAGACAGTAAAACAAAATAATTGTTCATAAATGAATAATTAACATTTATATGACATCCATGAGCTCCCTTCAAAAAACGGGGCGGATAAACGCATTAAACACTCAATAACAACCATTCATCACTTTGTAATATTTCTCCTTACATACTTTTGTTGTCTTTGCTTGCAGTATTTAACGTCAGAACATTTCATTTTATCAATATACATAACAATAACTTATACATTTTGATAAGACGACTATCCGGATGTCAAAATGAGTAAAAAAATAAACATACTCTATCAAGTATTCAGTAACATTTTAAACAGACGTAATGATGTTTTGAGTTATCAGCCGGATGGTACTTTAAACTTCCGTTTTTCATATAACGTTGATTAACGGGAAGTAATAGTTTTATTCACTTTGGGATTTGTAAGATGTATTTCCTTACATAAAACCGAATTTAAGGTGTTCAAACTTATCAATCTGTAAGGCATAATCTGATTCGATTTTCAAGAGAGAAGCGCCGATGGAGCCAACACTTCAGATAAAACACGTGAGCAAAAGCTTCATCCAGGGAGAAGTGATCACACCCGTATTAGAAGATGTCAATCTTGATGTTTTTCCAGGAGATTTTATCGCGTTAATGGGACCATCGGGATCAGGTAAATCAACACTTTTGAACATTATATCTGGTTTAGATGCACCTACTTCCGGGGACGTCATCATGGATGATTATTCGATTATTGGTCTGGATGAAAATGCTCTGGCTAAATGGCGTCATGAAAACATCGGGTTCATTTTTCAGCAATACAACCTGATGCCTGTATTATCAACTTATGAGAATGTAGAATTACCCCTGCTTCTTTTTGAGATGTCCCGAAAAGAGCGCAGAGAACGTGTTAAAGCGGCCATATCGATTGTCGGACTCGATGACCGCATCGATTATTTCCCGCGGCAGCTTTCGGGTGGACAGCAACAGCGTGTTTGTATCGCCAGAGCTATTGTAACAGATCCGCGGATCATTATTGGTGATGAGCCCACAGGTAACCTGGACTATAGATCAACTGATGATGTTCTGGCACTTTTTGATATTCTCAATAACGATTTAGAAAAAACCATCATTATGGTTACTCACGATCCGCATGCTGCCAAACGAGCCAAAACTATTGAACAATTACTAAAAGGACGGCTCCTGACACCCGAAGAAAAAGATACCATGGATTCTAATGAATTCACACTTGAACCCTGACTTAATTTTATGAAATGGTTTTATTTCATATTGAAGAACCTGTTCAGAAACCGCCGGAGAACCCTGCTAACGATGGCGGCAGTCGCACTTGCATTGTTTATTTTCACTATGCTTCAGACCATCATTACGGCACTTGAAATCAGTGTCGCAAAAGGACCCGGCGAAACCCGGGTAGCTGTTATAGAAAAAATGTCAGGTCCACGGACGCAATTACCCATAAGCTACTGGCGTCGTCTACGAAGATTCGATCATGTAGTTGCAAGCACTCCAATGGGCTATACGATAGCAAGTGTCGGCTGGATCGATGAATATTATGTCGCATTACTGGTCGATCCGGAAACCTATCGGGAAGTTTTTCCAACTGCAGCGAGACTTGTACCACGAAAACAGTACGAACGGTTTATGCAAATAAGAAACGGAGTTCTGGTCGGAGCAGAAATCATGAGAAAATATAACTGGGAAGTGGGTCAGGACATCAAATTGCAATCTTTACAACACAAAGTGACCATGGATTTGCAGATCTGCGGGATTTTAAATAAAGGCAATGGAAGTACCCAGCAGATGGAAACCCAAATGCTGATCAACTGGTACTATTATGAAGGACTCATCGGCAATCCGGGTAAAGTAAATATTTTTTGGCTGCGTCTGGATAGCCCTTCAAGTACACTTCCGGTCATAAATAATGTTTCAAATTATTACAGTGCCGGTCCTCTCAGTGTAATTGTCGAAACAGAAAGCTCTATGTTAAA
>DATFMK010000515.1:0-15149 GCA_035267005.1 Balneolales bacterium | reverse complement strand
ATCGTTTTCTTCTCATTATTCATGAGCGCACGGCGTTCAGCGCTCGATACCAACAATTCCATCGCCGTAATTGTGAGTCTGGCCGAGACGCCGCTTTTCTGATCTATGTATTCCGATTCGCGGGCATTAAACGCCATTTCCTCGATTATCTCACGGATAAAATGTGGAATGATCACTTCAACTCCATTATCCCGTTTGGTCCAGGCTTCCTGATCGGTGATCTCCATTCCGATATCAATCGTTTTCGGATAATGGGTGATGATTTGTGCATCAATACGGTCTTTTAAAGGAGTAATGATATTACCACGATTGGTGTAATCTTCAGGATTGGCTGAGAAAAAGATAGCAATATCCAGCGGAATACGAATGTTAAATCCACGAATCTGAATATCCCGTTCCTGCATTATATTTAACAAAGCTACCTGAATACGGGGTTGTAAATCGGGCAGCTCGTTAATAGCAAAAATACCCCGATTCGTACGCGGGATAATCCCAAAATTAATGACTTCTTCATCTGCCAATGTAATTTTTCTTGTTGCTGCTTTAATCGGATCGATATCCCCTATCAAATCGGCAACGGTTGTATCGGGTGTGGCCAGTTTCTCGGCATATCGATTCGAACGATGTATCCATTTTATGGGCGTCTTATCACCTTTTTCTTTAATTATCTCGCGGGCGTATTTGGATAATGGATGATAGGGATCATCATTAATTTCAGATCCGTCAACAACCGGCATATATTCATCTAAGAAATTGATCATTAACCGTAAAAGACGACTTTTCGCCTGACCGCGAAGTCCAAGTAACAAAACATCATGCTTAGCTAAGAGAGCGTGCTGAATTTGGGGAATGACTGTTTTTTCAAATCCCAAAATACCTGGAAACAAAGTCTCATTATCATGCATTTTCTTAATGAGATTCCGCCGCATTTCTTCTTTGACTGATAAAGATTCCCAGCCACTTTCTTTTAAATCACCAAGTGTTTTAATTTTCTGGAAAGATTCCGTCATTGAGATCGACTCCTTTAAAAACTCTAAAATTTTAACCGTTCTTCTCTACCTGAACCACATATTCTAATTGGTAATTCCAATAAATGTCTTTTAAATGAGAATTCAGTATAATTTTTAACGTGATAAGATGGGAGCATGTTACATCATGCTTCTAATTTTAACCTACTCGAACACCAAAATAGCTACTACAGTTCTATAATTTAAAAGACTCGCTTTAATACATCAAGTCAGATTATTTAGGCCATTGTATCAGCAATCTTAACGAAATCACATGTTTAATAATTCTTTCTTTCTCATTAATGAATCAGAGCCACAAATACCGTATTCTATCCTTAAACAATTTACGTATTTTTATAAAATCATCATTATCAATACAATACGTATTTTCATTAATCACCGATACCGGTAATATTTCATTAACAGAATTTGTCAGCCAAACGCTCTCCGCATCATCCAAATCATCAATGGTAAATTTACCTGTAACCAAATCGTAATTATTTTCTTCGGTCAGCACATCAATCAGAATCTGCCGGGATATTCCCGGCAAAATGTCACATTCTACGGAAGGAGTAAAAATGACGTTCCCTTTCAGCCAAAAGATATTGGAATTCACTTCCTGACTGATATAACTTTTTGTTGTTAGCATAAGCGCACTATCCGCACCTGCTTCCGCGGCCTGACGTTCCGCCAAAATATAATGTATCCCATTGGATAACTTGAAGGAAGTATTAAGCAACTCGTTCGGAATCATATTTTGCTCGACTATTGCCAGTTTAAGTGATCTTATGCGCTGAACGATCGGGGCAACGGTGATCAAAAAGGAACCACGGCTCATTTTTTCTGTTACATAACCCGGTTTCCCATTGCGCCAAACCTGAATTCTTATTCGGGCGTCAATATCATTTAATTCACTACGATCTAACAGTTTTTCAATAATATGAGCAAAATAATGTTCGGTAAATGCTGATGGAATCTTAATTCCTAAATACTCCATTCCCGCTTTCAAACGATCAATATGACGATCAAGCGCCACAAATCGCCCCTGATACGATCTTAAGAGCTCAAAACAACCATCACCGTAATACGCCGCTCTGGACTGAGCCAGGATTTTGACTTCTTCCAATGGCAGTATATTGCCATTTAATGACGCATATATCATAAATTTTAATTGGACTTTTCGGTTATTGTTCTAATACGGCTTTTAACTTTTTTAATGCGGAACTGTTACGATATCCGGCATGTGAATATAACAGTTTTCCATCGGGATTAAATACTATAAATGTTGGCAAACCAGGAATTTCCAAATGATAGAAAAGATCATTCCCAAAAACATAATGAAAGGAATAATGTACATTTTTAGCTAAATATTTTTTAATCGTCGGACGGGAATCTCTTACCGATGCAGCTATTATGGTTATCTTATCCGGATATTTCTTCCGATAGTTATCCAGCTCTTTAAATAATGGTTTAGAAGGAGACGCATAGGTTGCCCAGAAGACTAAAACAACATATTTGTGTTGATAATCAGCCACTCTCAGACTGTCGTTACTGAATACATCCTTTAAATACGATTGATTTATTTGACCTTGTTCCCTTTTTGCTCTTTTATAAAATTTATCTTTAGAACTGATGTGCAAATAGATAGAACTTGCTGCAAGCAGCGTTATCGCAATAACGCCAACGATGATCGCAAATCTATTAAAATATTTTTGGTCTATCCGTAAACTCATGTTGTCTCTATAAAATTTTCTCGCATTCGATTGGCAAATATACGAGCTTTCTAACTTTTAATTAAATATGTAAAAATAAAAAAGGAGCTTTTATCAAGCTCCCTTTTAAAGATTGTTTAATTTGCAAGTATACTCGCCATTAACGGAGGTAAATCGACTTTAAAACTTCTTTTCGTCACTTTAATTTTCTTCTCTTTCAGCTGATCTGTCAATGATCGTGTTCTTCGTCCTAACAAATTCGAAGAAATAGTTAGCGAAGCAGGCCGATCTCCCCTGTTAATGATTACAAACGCTAATTTACCTTTATTGTTATACCGGGCGAATGCAAATACTTTTTGTTCATTATTGGTATAAATCGTTTTGAACTGACCGGTATTGAAGACTTCATGATTGCTTCGAATACGGGCAAGTTTCTGATACCAATTGAATAAATCCTGATGAAAATAAACGCTATCTCTCGGCCGGTTTCTTGAAAACGGTTCATTAATCTCTGTTTCATAGGTCATATCCGGCCAAATCATGGGTTTTCGATCACCCGGATCATCCGCGCCCCACATTCCAGCCTCATCGCCATAGTAAATCATCGGGGAGCCCACATAGGTAAATTGAAACAAGGCAATAAGCTTTTGAATCTTTCTCTCCCTGAGATCTGGAGCCCAAACATCATATCCCTGATACGCTTTACTTTTTTCTTTAAAAGCATGGTCCGCATTAACAATTTGGGAAGCCAACCGTTCTGTGTCATGACTATCCATTAAATTCATCATTGCTAAATTTACTTTCCAGGGGTAATCGGCTCTGATATTTGACAAGCTGGTATCTAATTGTGATGCAGAATAGTTCTGTGTTATGAAAAAATTGCTCACCGCACGTGTAAAGCGATAATTCATAACCGCCGTGAATTCTTTACTGTTGATATAATGAATGGCATTTCGATTCCAGATCTCAGCGGATGTAAAAGCATTCGGATTGATTTTCCGTACCAGCGCATGCCACTGATCCCAGAAATGATGTCCAATCTCTTCTGCCACATCGAGACGCCATCCATCGATACCATCTGAGGGATCACCATCTCCATTCGGATCCATCCAACGACGGGTATCTGCAAAAATAATTTTTCGGACCGGAGCGACTATCGTACCGTTTTCTTTCTTCCACACCGGCAAACTTTTATATCCCCACCAGCCTTTGTAATCGAATTCGTTGGTATCGGGAGTGGCCGGATTATCGAAAGAAGTGACCTCATACCAATCTTTAAATTTCGATTTTTGCTGATTTTTCTTGAGATCCCGAAAGGCCCAGAAGTCCGTACCGGTATGGTTAAACACCCCATCGATAATGACTTTGATTCCTCGTTTATGGGCTTCTTTAATCACTTTTAAAAACATTTTATCGGCAGAAGTCCATACCCATTTATCGGGATCGGAGGAATCTTCATTTTTCATCATTTGAGCATCGCCTTGCGGATCTGGTCCAAAGAAACGATCGATGTGATGATAATAGCTGGCGTCATATTTATGCAGAGACACCGCATCCTGAACGGGATTAAAATAAATGGCATTTATCCCTAATTTTTTCAGATAATCCAATTCGTCAAGCACTCCCTGTAAATCCCCGCCGTAGCGCCGGTCATTCACAAAATTATAAAAACGGGGTCCAACTCTTTGTTCCCAATCGGCTCGCTGATACCAATCGCTAGTCCATGGTGTAATTTTCCAACCAACCGGTGCACTGATTCGCTTAGCGGTCGGCTCATTCGTTTTATCACCATCCCGGAAACGCTCGGGAAAGATCTGATACCAAATGGCATGTTCACTCCATTCCGGTACCGGAGGAGCTGATTTTGATTGAGCAAATACGATACTACTTCCCCATATAGTTATAGACAAAATAAAAATCAGCTTAGAAGATATTTTTCTCATCATAAGTTTTTAAAATTCCTTGTAAATGGATGTTTTACTGCTATATGACTATTTAATGAGCATTAGTTTTTTAACAAAGATATGATTCCCTGCCGTTAAACGAGCGAGATATAAACCACTGCTGAGTTTACTTGCATCGAATGTTATCGTATAGCGACCAGCCGATTGCCGTTTATCGATAAGAACCGCCACTTTTTGTCCCAATAGATTATAGATTGCAAGCTTAACATTAGCAGTTGATGCGAGTTGATATTGAATATTTGTCGTCGGGTTAAACGGATTGGGATAATTTTGTTCCAAAGCAAATTTACCCGGAATTCCCTGAGACGACCCGCTCGCAACCGGATCCATCCCCGTCAACAAATCCTGTTCCGGAACGGGAAGTTTTGTGTCCGTATAGATATGAAATTCTCCGGGTAATAAACTTTGTTTCTGCGACATACTCACCACATTGAGGGTATCTCCCGTGAAGTAATCGTACCAGGTGCCGGTATGCTGAAATGCAGCAGACCCGGTATGTGAGATGACATCAAAATTCCCCACAATCGCTACATTCGTGGTATCGCTGTTCAACCAAAGGTGTTTTACTGTACCACTTGCGTTTAGACTAAAATTGGTCGTACTGAAAATAGGATATGTTTCTTTCAGTTTGATTAAATCGGAATAATATCGATATAATTTATTCCGATAGGAATCATGATAATATTCCCAATGGATAGGTTTGTCACCCACTCTGCCATTGTAATCTATCGAAACATCATAACCGAGCTCACCAAATTGCCAAATCATCTTGGGTCCGGGTACCGTAAGGAAAAAAGCGGCCGCTTCTTTGACACGTTCTAAAGCGGTAGATAGGTTCTGAATATTATACGTTCCACTGCTATTTCCATACTGCAACGCTTTATACATGATTCGTTCTTCGTCATGACTCTCCATATAAGATACGAGGTTTGGCTTGCTCCATCCTCTGTTCAGATATGACGTTCCTGATAGGTCCCAGGTCCAATTCGTACCTGATGGACCATTGGCAAAACCCATTACTGCCTGATTATAGTTTGGGTTTTCATTACCCCAGATCATCATTCCGTAATTGGCCAGTTCTTGCTCTTCACTATTTTCAGTGAAATGCTCTAAAATGACATAGGCTGTTGAATCGGTTTGCCAAATATGATTCGCCATTCGCTCAAGGATCTTTATTCGGGATGCATCGTACGCCCAGCCATCACCGGGTTTATTCGTGAATCCCTTTGAAAAATCGAAGCGGTATCCGTCGACATGGAAATTCTGTATCCAATAACTGGTAACCCGATCTACAAAATACTGAGTGGCTTTGCTCTCATGATTGAAATCGTACCCCCAGCTATATGATGGATTCGGTGACGTTACATTAAACCATGGATTCTCTGCTGCAGGCTGACCATTTTTGAAATACATACGAACCATGGGCGATTGTCCGTATGAGTGATTCAGAACCATATCCATGATTACAGCGATACCACGCTGATGACAGACGTCAATAAAATGCTTTAAATCACTCGCCGGACCATAATATTTATCGGGGGCAAAATAAAATATCGGGTTGTATCCCCAACTATCATTGCCCTCGAATTCTGTAATGGGCATTAGCTCAATCGCATTGACTCCCAATCGCTGCAGATAACCGAGCGTATCCGCCAGCGTTTTATAATTGTGAGTAGCCACAAAATCTCGAACCAGCAGTTCATAAATCACCAGTTTATCCTTTTTCGGACGTTTGTAAACATTGTCCTTCCATTGATAGGCAGGCTGATCGGTTTGTAAGGTTCCTGCAATATGATCAGTTTTCCCTGTAGGATAGGATTTTAAATTCGGATAAGTGGCTGATGTAATGTATTTATCATTTTCCGGATCAAGAATCTCATGCGTGTAGGGATCAGCAATTCTCAGATTTTCATCAATTAAATATTGAAATGCATATTGGGTTCCCGGTGTCAGATTATGAAGGGTAATCCAGTAGTAAACACTGTCTGCATTGATGGAATCACGCTTCATGTAATACGCCGGATCTATTTGCCAATCATTGAAATCACCAATCACAAATACATTTTTCTTATGGGGAGCAAAAAGCGATAACGTTGCCGTTGTCGGGTCATTGGAATCATAATTGATTCCATCTTTTATTCCTGCCGGACGAGCCTGATCAACAATAGGGGCATTTACGATATAATGAAACGACGCGGTATCACGATTATTTCTGCCATCATCTCCAATTAATGAAACGTTAAATTTCCCATAATTGGTTGCAGTGATCATGTAAGCTAACGAATCACCGGCAACGCTTTTTACCTGATTCCCATTAATTAATAATTTTAATGTGATATTACCAGCTCCGGTCAGGTTACCTTTTCCAATCACGTTGAGACTACTATCCTTTTTGAGGAAAACATTATTTGTGACCGGATTTAAGAATTTAACATGGACGCCCGCTTCAAATAACGGGACAAGGATGTCAGCCCCCCCGACATCCCGTCCCGTTTTGGAACCATCAGAATTTCGAAAAACAAATGCGAGCTTCAGAATCTGTTCCGTTGTACTCGTAATCCCATAAAATTTGCGAATATCCGGAATGATCAATCGATACGTATCCGTAGCGATACGAGTCATCCTGGCTTTCGAAATATTTTGGCTCCAATCAGCAATGACATACTTCCAGTCATGTGAATCTGAGCTCAAGCTGGTTATGAGACCGGTATGCGCGTAAACATCACCAGTATAACCGGCGAGTCCCCCATCCCCTTTATCAGCATGAAAAATAATGACGACAGAATCCTGAACTGTCGGAAAATCAGGAACCGTCGTAACGACTTGTGCAACAGTTTCATTTATAAACGTAAAAAAAGGTATGAGCAAAAATATCAAGTAGTATCTCTTTTTCATATCATCTATTTGAAAGGGTCTTATTATCAACCCGGATTATTCAATAATTTGGTGCCTTACATTCAGTTCTGATGAATCTCTAATAATTAATTCCGGTGAAAACACCGTATGCGAAATCATCGCTTTGGGATTATTTATACGTTTGATGAGCTTTTCCACCGCCAGTATTCCAATTTCGTACATTGGTTGGCGCATGGTTGACAACCCTAAATATTCTGAAATTTGAATATCATCGAAACTGATCATTGGAATGTATCTATTAGAATCTTTCATGGCTTTTAATGCACCAACGGCCTGTATATCCGATGCGCTGAAGCAGGCATCCGGAGGATTATTCATTTGGATTAATTTCATCATCGCCTGATGCCCCGCTTTTTCGGTAAATCCGTCCCTGTTTGTATCTTCTCCGCGTACGATTAAATCTTCATCCACTAAATAACCGGCATCTTCAATAGCTCGTTTATATCCATGAACACGATCTCTTGTTGGCTTGGCTTGAGGTAATGCCGACAGCATAGCGATACGCTGATTCTGATGTTTTATCAGATAGGTTGTTGCTGTATAGGCCCCTTCTATACTGTCTACACTGACCGAATCGAACCCCGAATCATATTCATCCATCAGGATTATCGGAACATCGTACCGCTTCAGAGATTCCCAGAATATTTCTCCAAGATGAATTGAAATAAATAAGTATCCATCTCCCATACCTTTTCTAAGTACATATTCGGCCTGCTGCAATAAGTCAACATTATTTTTAATGTTGTAAATGTTCAAATCATAATTGTACTCGGAAAGCTTATCCTGAATTCCGGCAAGTACTTCCATAAAGAAATAGTTCGATATCACCGGCACGATGGCCATGATGATATTGGTATTTCTTCTTGCCAGACCTTGTGCAAAAGCCCTTGGATGATACCCCTTTACTTCAGCAATACTTAATATTTTTTGGCGGGTTTTATCCGAAACATTTTTGTTGTTATTAAAAACTCTTGAAACTGTAGCAATGCTAACCCCCGCTTCTTTGGCTATATCATAAATGGTGGCGGACAAAATATTTTACCTTAGTTAAACAAGATATTAATTCAATTTGTTTATTGATCTGCATACCTATTCGATGTAACGTACCCGGATATCAGATACTTAACATTTTTTAACAAAGATCCCGAACAGGGAAAAGACTCCTCCAAAAGCTGAAGGAGTCTTTTTGCTAATTAATTCTTTGTAAGTGAATAAGTATAATTATTCGGATCGCTCAAGTTTAATACTACTGTGTAATTACCTGCGGCAGATACACTAATATTATCACCACCAGCATCCAGTTTACCATCGGCACCGGTATCTCCATAATTCAGATCCCAGGAATCATTGGCCCGGAACTTAATATCACCGGCAGAGAGATTCAGAGTAATCGACCATACCTTTTGTGCAGGATCATAACTCATATTGGTATCGTTATCCCATCCACCTGGTGTCGCTGAGCCTATGACCCCCCAACTTGTCTTCAACATGGTATACGTCATGGCATTTAAATCTACATCGATTTTAAAATAGCCAGTGTCGGGAGCTACAATATTATCAGCATTTTCCGCTAAAGTACCAGCTGAGGATCCTGCTCCCCAATTTAATGTCCAGGACCGTTCGTTGGTAAATTTGAAATTCACCTGACCATTCGCGTTGGTCATATAAACATATCCGGTATACAGATCTTTGTTATCAACCGATGCTAAAGCTGGTGCATCGCCCGGACTCCAGTCATTTGTATACCCACTGGCCGCCTGATAATCGCCCGGCACATAGATAGCCGAACAATATTTACAGACAGAATAGGGAGTAAAATTTACCGTTATCGGATCCGAAATTTCTTCATTAATCGAATCACTCACTGATGCTGTAATCCGCATATCAACAGTGGCTGCTTCACCGGCATTAAAGCCTTGTCCAAGTAATACACCATTCATATCACCTACGATGACAGAATACTTTGCCTGATGTGATGTACCTACGTTAATGGGATTTGCAAAATTATCCCCTTGTTTACTCATTTCGATGCTATAATTGATTGCAGCAGGATACCCATAATTAGGTTCCGACCAAACCATTGTAAACAAAGTATCCTTTGCATTAGCTTCCTGAAGGACATAATTAGCTCCATTATCTGGTGCACTGATAGACGGACTACCAGGTGTAGCACTCAGGTAAGGTCCATTATGCTTCGTATCGCAGGAAGAGAGTATCAGGATGCTCAATAAAAATGTAAATGCTATTCCGATGTTCTTCATTTTTAAACTCATTTTGGAATTTCTTATTGATTAATAACCTGGGTTTTGTGTCAGGTTCGGATTTGAAGTGATATCCGAGGTCGGTATCGGGTAGAGATTATAATGAGAATCCGTAGCTCTACCTTGTTGTACATTTCCTTTCCAGGACCAGAGATAATTTGAACCGGTATACTCTCCAAATCTGATCAGATCGGTTCTGCGATATCCTTCCCAATAAAGCTCCCGGGCACGCTCATTCAAAATAAACTGAAGCGTCAATTGGTTTTGGGTGATATCACCGGAATTATCTCCGTAGGCTCTTTCACGGATTTTATTAACCAAATTAACGGCCGTTTGAATATTGCCACTGTTTCCACGTAAGGTGGCTTCGGCATACATCAAATAAACATCCGCCAGGCGGAACATCGGAAAATCAGTATCCGCATAGGAAGGATTGGACCCTTTAGCACCAGTTGAAGTCATGTTGGTCCATTTGGTAACTGCATATCCATTTTTGAAATCATGGATATCCTTGATATCCTCCGTTTGTCCATCGGTATAAAACATAGCACGGGCATCGTTTTGCATGTCAAAATGTCCTACAAATTCAGGAGTCACACGATTACCTCCCCATCCACCGTCAATTCCAAATGCGGAAGGGTCCATACTTCCTCCGACAGCAGCATGGATGATATAATTCGTCCCCCCGTATGTTTGTGTATGGGTGCCATCAAAATTGATAGAGAAGATGACGCCTTTAGCCGTATTGTTATCTGCCTGAAATAAATGCTGATAACTTGGATCAAGAGAATAAGCTCCACTATCGATTACTTTTTTAGTGTAGGTAACAACGTCATTATATCTCGTTTTGCCTGTATACACACCGGCATTCAGATAAAGTTTGGCCAGTAAAGTCCAGACGGCTCCCTGATCGGCTCGTCCATATTCATTTTGCTTTGGAGCTGGAAGTTGATCCTGGATGGCTAATAATTCACCTTCGACGTAATTAAAAAGGGAATCTTTGCCAATCGGTTTAGGCAGATAAGCACCTACACCATCCTTCTCATTGACAAACGGTACATTACCACCAAACATGTCGATCGCATGCCAATAGCTCAGAGCACGGAGGAAACGGGCTTCTGCCAGATATCCCTGAACCTGCGAGTTACTGCTTTTTGCTGCATTGCGAATAAACTCATTGGTCATTGCTATTTCATAATAAATCCGGTCATACATTCCCATTACAAAGTCATTGGATGCACCCCACGATTGAAAATTAAATTGAGGTAAACCCGGATCATTCCATGCAACTACCGCTTCATCGGTCGGCAATTCCTGACAAACAAAATACTGACGAATATAGCTTGAAAATCCCTCATCAATACCTTGAATATCCGGCTCGCCGGCAGGTCCTTGCTGTCCCGTAGTTGCAAAACCTGCGTATAATTTTGCCAAAACAGCTTTATAATCTGCCGGCGTTTGATACGCATTTGCTGTAGTAACAACTTTCTTATCAATTGGATTTGTATTCAGATCACCTGTGCAGGATGAAAAGATCAACCCGAAAACCGGGATAACCAATAACAAAGCCAATAGTCTAAATCTCCTAAATTTCATGGTCGCTATCATAATATTATTTCCGATTAAAATGAGAGGCTCAAACCAAGCAGGAAAGTTCGGGGTCTCGGGTAGATATTATTGTCAATACCACTGTACACCTCCGGATCCAATCCGCTATATTTTGTGATTACGAATGCGTTTTGTACGGTTCCCGATACTCTGACTTTCAAACCCTGTGCTTTTAATTGCTTGAAAGTATATCCTAATGTGATATTATCTAATCGCAGAAAAGATGCATTTTCGATATAATAATCGGAATAGTACTGTGCATTATAGAAATTCGTATTCTTAATGCTCGATACAACATTATTCAAATACCCTTGTGATACCAGCATGGAACTGTAAGTGCCATAGTTGGAATCCACGTTGTTATACACATAGTTTCCAACTTTTGCCCGCGCTGTGAACGACAGATCCCAGTTTTGATACTGTGCCTGTGATGAAAATCCGAACGTTACCGAAGGCGTTGGACTTTTATAACGGTATTTATCAGAAGCATTAATGATTCCGTCTCCATTTCGATCGACGTAGAGACCTTCTATCGGTTTCCCATTTTTATCATAGACTTGTTTATACACGTAGAAAGAATTACGAGGATAGCCAACACTATTAATCTGAATTGTGTTACCTACACCGCCGGCAATACCACCGGTCAGCACACCAACATAATCCGGATTTTCGACGTTAGTCAGCTTCGTAATTTTATTCCATTCGTGAGTTACGTTAAAATTTATTTCCCAGTAAGCTTTCTGGGTTACGATAGGTTTACCAGTAATATTAAATTCAACACCACGCACATCTAATGTACCCACATTAGTAAGAATACGGTTCGTGAAGTTAGTACCTACCGGTATTGGGATAACATTGAGCAAATCTTCAGTGGTACGTGTATACGCATCAAATGAACCTGAAATACGATTATTGATGAATCCGTAATCCAAACCAACGTTATATGTTTTGGTTCGCTCCCATTTTAGATTCGCATTATACCCCTCGGGTCGTAACGTTTGTAAAAACTGATCTCCTAATTGATACTCTGCATTCGATTGACTAAGGGTGTATCGACCTAAATAGGGATAATCTCCTTGATTGATACGTTGCTCTCCCGTTTCACCATAACTCAAACGAAGTTTTAAATCAGATAACCCATGAACATTTTTCAAAAAAGCCTCATTATTGATTTTCCATGCTAAGGCCACTGATGGGAAAAGTCCCCAGCGATTACTTTTCGAAAACCGGGAAGTACCGTCTTCACGCAATGTAGCGGTTACCAGATATCGGTCTTTTAATGAATAATTTAAACGGCCGAAGAAGGATACAATATTATGCTCGGTAGCATACGATGTATTTTGGGTGGTATCGATACGGGCATAATTCGTAGTAAATGTCGATCCCCTGGAATAGTGATGCTCCCAGGAATACCCACCGGTGAATTTCAGGTTACTTTCGATCGTCGGCAAATCTTTATTATAATTCACATAGA
Organism: Balneolales bacterium; assembly: GCA_035267005.1. Taxonomy (GTDB): domain Bacteria; phylum Bacteroidota; class Rhodothermia; order Balneolales; family DATFMH01; genus DATFMH01. The sequence goes on along the minus strand of DATFMK010000515.1, from coordinate 2,207 downwards.
AATCTAACAACTGATTTTCATTTCTCTGCTTATAATTACTGCGCTGACCACTGGTTTCAATAGATCCGTTATATGAAAAAGCAGCATAATTTGGGATATTATTTGTGCCGTCTCCAACATTAGAATAATCATACCCAAGATTCATAGTCGCTGTTAGATCCTGTACAAATGGCAAATTATAACTGATCTGGGCGTTACCGATTGAACGATATACCGTGGAATTATCAAATCGTTGATTGATCAATGCCATCGGGTTACCCGGTGCAATCGTAATGGGATTTCCATGACTATCTACCCAGGTGTAATATCCTCCGTAGGGAGCCCCTGTGGTATCCACTTTCACTGGTTGTGTTGGATCGTACGAGATGGCAGCGCCAATGGCGTCTCTGTTAGCAAAACGATTTTTTACCTGCATTCCCCGCAGATTCAAATTCACTTTCAGCTGATCATTTAAAAATGTAGGATTCAATGAAAGGGAACCCGTTAAACGATCCATCTTAGAAGTTTTAAGAATACCATTATTTCCGGTATAATCGAAAGAAGCCCGGTAGGGTACATTTTTATATGCTCCCGTCAGGCTTACATTTTGATCGTTACTGAAGGCATTACTATAAATCTGATTTTGCCAATTGGTATTGGTATTACCAAGAAGTTGGTTACCCCTATCACCAAATTTTGAAGTGACAACCTGACGAAATTCGGATGGTGATAACACGCTTAATTTATCGGCAATGGTTTGTACAGAGAATTTTCCATTGTAACTAACCTGTAACGGCTGATCTTTGGTGCCATGCTTTGTGGTGATAATAATGACACCATTGGAAGCACGCGAACCATAAATAGCAGTTGCAGAAGCATCCTTCAATATCGTTATTGACTGGATATCATTCGGATTGATAGCATTCAGCGGATTTCTCATACCACTGATATCACCGCCTTGAAGAGGAACGCCATCGACAACATAAAGCGGATCGTTACTTGCTGAAAGGGATGACCCCCCTCGAATTCGAATGGTTGTCCCTGCACCAGGTGAACCATCATTAGTTGTTACTGTTACACCAGCAACTTTACCTGTCAGTAATTCCCCCGGAGATGTTATGGACCCTTGATTAAAACTGGAAGCCGAAACGGAAGTTATCGATCCGGTTTTATCCGATTTCTTTTCCTCTCCGTAACCGATAACCACAAGTTCCTGACCTTTTAGCGATACCTGCGACATTTGCACATCGATTGTTGACTGTCCATTAACAGGTACAATCTGTTTTTGATATCCGATATAAGTGAAAATCAAAGTATCGGATGATGAGGCCATCAGGGTATAATCCCCGTTTCGATTAGTAGCTGTACCGGTTGAAGTCCCTTGTATGACGATGTTCACACCCGGTAAAACATCACCGGTGGATGCATCCGTCACTTTACCCTTAATCTCATTCGTCTGCGCCAGGGCCGTAGACCCGAAGATTGACAATAGAAGTAGGGTCATGAAAGTTTTAAGATGGTATTTGAATTTCATATTCCACATTGTTTATTAGATCAGGCTTCATAACAACTAAAAACATTATTGGATAACTCATGTTGCAAAATGAAGTCAGGTTATCTCAAAATAGGTCTTTATCGTTTTAAGCCTGCTTTATTTTATTGCTAAGGTGTTTGCAGATTACATAGCTATACCAGCATATGACATTTCAAATACTACAATGGATGAGTATTGAAGCATTTCATGATGATAGTTTTCAATAATATACCGTAATTACGATTACAGTATCCCCCCTTGTAGCATTTTTTGACTTTACATCAGTGTCTCAGATATCGATGTAAACATTATCTGATTTTGATGTTGACACGGTTCCTATATTTCTCTTTAGTTATACTCCTTTGAGAATGGAAGTCTCTCTTTTGATTTAAACTCTCTTAATTTTCAAAAACGGTTACGTAAATATCATTTCCAAAATATGATCTTTACGATTTCCTATTCCTCCTTGATTCGTTAGTAATTTCATTTTAAATACCTCATTTTCAAATATCAGTTTTCAATATTTACCGATAGAATCGGGGTATTTAAGTGTTATTTTTGATCTCTTCCTAATTCAATCCTAAATCACAAGTGATAAAGCAACTTGTTGATTATATTATAAGCGCTTACAATTTATAAACTCATTCCTTTGAATTCTTACTTTTGCATTTTGTAACAAAAGGATATCAAAGAT
>DATFMK010000514.1:0-18709 GCA_035267005.1 Balneolales bacterium | reverse complement strand
TTCCAATAGGAATATATCGTGCCGACATCACGCCAGTAATTAGATTCATTGGAATCCGAGTTTTTGAAAGGATACGCGTACACTTTACTGTTCCTAATAATCGACGGAATGATATCTTTTCCAAAATCATGACTCGATTGCGTTTTCATGGCATCCCGATACAGCTGATCGAATAAAAACTGAGTGTTAAAAACATACACTCCCATCGAAGCCAATGCTTTATCCGGCTTACCCGGAATAGATTGAGGATTACTCGGTTTTTCCTGAAAATCCATAACCCGGTTATGTCCGTCAACCGACATTACGCCAAACCGGTCTGCGTCTTCAACCGGTAACTCGATACAACTCACTGTCAGATCGGCATTACGGCTTTTATGATAGGCGATAATTTCGCCATAATCCATTTTATAAATATGGTCACCTGCTAAAATTAAGACATATTCCGGATTATATCGCCGAATGATATCAATATTCTGATACACCGCGTCTGCTGTGCCGGTATACCATTTTTCCGCCACTCGTTGCTGAGCTGGTAGGATTTCCACAAACTCACCAAATTCGGAGTGCAACATCCCCCAGCCCTGACTAATATGCCGGATTAGAGACTGCGATTTATACTGTGTAAGAACACTGATTTTACGAATCCCAGAATTGATACAATTAGACAATGCAAAATCGATAATTCTAAATTTTCCGCCAAATGGCACGGCCGGCTTGACCCGCCATTTCGTCAAATCTTTGAGTCTTGATCCTTTACCCCCGGCAAGGACAAGAGCCAGTGTATATCTTGTATTTAAGCTGATATTGGGTTCAAATTTTGGATAGTTCATTATAAATGAATCCGTTATAGATGAATAGAGTTCGTCTTCTGTTTAAGTTTAAAGTAGTTTTGAGTGGTAACCATCTTAGCCCGGATTATTCACCAAGAAATTTAGTCGTGTTCAAAGCAAAATTTCGCAGCTTTTTAACGTCCTCAAAATCGAGGATCGGTTTATTTTTTATAAGTATTTTATTTACAACAAGATACGTATTACTTCTTATTGGTTAAGTGAATAATTCGGTCTAGGGGAGTTACCATTTTCTATCTGGGTAAAATGAATTGTACCCAAATTAGGGATTTACATATGTCTAATGGTATTTATAAACGTTTTCTAATGTTATTTTAACGGAATGCATACTTCATCATTTTTACATTATCCGTTAATAATAACATTATCATTGACTTACCTTCTGCGTAATTTGGCTTCGATACTTAATTGAGTGTGTGGTACGGCTTCTAAACGCTCTTTGGCAATTTTTTTTCCGGTAACCTTACAAATACCATACGTTTTATTATCGATACGTTTTAACGCCGCATCGAGATAATTGATAAATTGACGGGTACGATAATACAGGATATAGGTTCGCTCACGATCCATGACATCCGTACCTGCATCAGCCATATGAAACGAATAAACCGATTCATCCGATTCGTTCTCTATGGTCTCTTTTAGCTGTCTTTTCAACATTTCCATTTGCGAATCCGCCTCTTCCCGCTTCCTCAGAATAATATTTCTGAAATATTCGAGTTCGCTATCGCTATAAGGGCTTGTGCTGTTTTTAGATATTTGCTGATTTTTTACAACTTCCATGATAACCTCTTTGTAGTTATTTGATTCTAAATTTATTATGGACAGGTCATCGCACTTGACGATCGATTTTACCTTCCAACTGATATAATGCTCTTTCTATATTTTGAGCTTTTGTACTTACACCTATAGCATCACTTCCAATAGCAATTAATTCGTAACCATCCTCTATATGAATAGCAAGTAACCGATATCCTTTATATTTCCAGCTACTTAATAGGTGTTGAACTTTATTTCCGTCAATAGTTAATGTATCTACCATCTTTGTAATAGTATTTTCTAAAAAAAATTATATGTTATTCGTATTCATCGACTGATTGGATATTGAGTTTTAAACTAACCACTTTTAATGCTCTTTTACTATAAGGCAGGTTATTAATGCAACGTAGGTGAGATCCCTACAACTTAATGATTTGTATATTATTTAAGCGTTATTTGTATAAAAATTAATTACTTACATCATATTTTAGGTCTCAGGATCTCACATTTTCAGAATGTCGCACATTTCAATTTTCTAATTTTATTTTGAATTGAAATGTTTACAAATTCACCTAAACATGGTGAACGAGGGATTCGATAAATAGAATAACATGAAATACGCAACATTACATTTATGTAAGGCTAAACCCTACGCTATTTCAGGGTTTTCACCGACCATTTTACATCATTCTATTTACGATTATACTTACGCAGGTGATAAAGTTATTAGTTTTAATTTGAATACCTGCTGATGTTAAATGAGAAGAGAGAGGCACCCATTATGAATAAAAGACAGCAACCATATACAAGGATTTTTTTAGAAAATCATTTAAAGACAAAGAAGAAGCTGTCACCAGGTATTTTCTTGATTGGCTTCAATGATGATCAATTGATGACTATAGAACAGCAAACGGTTGATTCGTTAAGAGAAATGGGCCGAAATGTTAGAATCGTTGATGTTGAAAATTTATCGGCTAAAGATATTTATTGTGTTATCAATAAGGCCTATTCCCATACCATTACCGAAGCATACAATGATCTTTTGAAAACATTCCAAACCGATGATGTTGTTCTGATCATTAAAAATTTGAGTAAATCCAAAATTCCCTATAAAGGTCATATCGTTCGTAAACTCGTAAGAGCACTTTTCGGGGATTCAGGTAGTAATCAAACTTCAAAAGCGGATTTGGTTTTTATCGACGATGCCCGGCTTTTAGAAAGCAACTGGGATCTGCTCAACAGTCATATCATCAGCAATTATCCGGGACGTGTAGAATCTACAAATTCAAGCCTGGAAAATTTACTTGATTACGCATTTCTTTATTGTAATTGATAGATCCTGATTTTCAATAAATTTTAAATTCAAAATCTCCTTTTTTTTGGAAGGAGATTTTTTTTGGGGATACCATTGAAATTCGGATCATTTTCAAACAAACAATCAACTCTCCACTTATACTTACAAGAATTGAGAACGATTGAAACATCCATTTTTATACTTTTCCGGCTAAGGTTTAACCTGAATTATTCACGTAAATAATAAAAATAGCACTTAAATTATTATTAATATATAATTTGTAAGTATTTAGTCATTACCAAAATTTGAGGACTCTAAAAAAGCTGCGAAATTTTCCCGTGCCCTGCGTTGAAATTAAAAATGCTTAATCAACGTACCAGTGTAAGCTTCTTGCGCATTTTTAACTTCGCCTTGATCACGACAAAATTTCTTGGTGAATAATCCGGGTTAACAGCTTTCGATCTTCCTATGATGGGATCAAAACTGCTTGTAGGAAAAAACCTTACGTAAATGTTAGAATTCACCTGTTAATCCTTATGAATAAATATTTGTATGCTTCCAAAGGTTATTATAAAACTCCAACGGAATGTAAATATGCCAAAATAATATTTGTCCAACGAATCCTTATTCAAGTTATATGATTAATGCATATTCGTATTTATCAGAGTACCATTACAAGAAGGCTCTGCAAAATAGGACTTTTGTTCAAGATTAAGGCCAGAGGGATTTTAAAACCGTAGCATATTAGCCATATGTAAGGATTATGAAATCCTGATAATGCAGATATTGGGCAAAAGAACGGTTTCGCATAGGCTTCTTTTAATACCAAACAAAGGGTATACAGACGGTAAAGTAATCGTACCCAACAAAATTTTATGGATAATATTGACATTTATAATGTTATAATTTAGGATCATTTTATTATTAAAAATATCCTGCTCAAAATTATAACATTACAACATATTTGATTAAATGAGTATCTATTCGAAAAAAGATCGGCTAATCATTATTACCGGGGCTCTATTAACGCTGGTCACGTTTATATTTGACATATCGTTTCCGGTCGGTATAGTGGGGAGTATTCCGTATGTAGCAGTCATCCTGTTAACTTTATATTTGCCTGATAATAAATTTACCGTCCTTGCCGGTATCAGTACCTCAATTTTAACTATTATAGGTTTTTTCTTATCTCCCTCCGATATCCTATTTGGTATCCCATTCGATAATCGATTACTGGTAATCATCTTAATTGTTGCAGCCGTCTTTTTTATTTTTAGATACAAACGTGCGGAAAATGAGCGACGCCGGAGTGAAGAAAAATTACGTGCTTTGTTTGAGGCAAGTCCCGAAGGACTTATTATTACCGACAAAAAAGGAATAATTTCTATGATCAACAGACGCACGGAAGAACTCTTTGGATATGATCGTACCGAATTAATTGATAAGCCCATTGAAAGCCTTATCCCGCAACGCTTCAGGAAAGATCACGTTCAAGATCGACAGACCTATTATAGTAATCCCGAACAACGTCCGATGGGACAAGGACGGGAATTATATGCTATACGCAAAGATGACTCTGAGTTTCCTGTTGAAATAAGCCTCAACTATTTTAAGACGGATGAAGGATTATTCATAATCAGCTATATTGTTGATATTACCGATCGTAAGCGATCTGAGAACGAATTAAGATTGGCCCACGAACGGTTAAAAAAATCAGCCGGAGAACTTCGCAGATCAAATGCAGAGCTCGAACAATTTGCTTATGTAGCATCACACGACCTGCAGGAACCGCTTCGCATGGTTGCCAGTTACACCGAATTACTTGCACGACGCTATCAGGACAAATTGGATCAGGATGCCAATGATTTCATTCATTACGCCGTTGACGGAGCTAAAAGAATGCAGAGTTTGATAAATGATCTGCTTCAGTTCTCTCGAGTCAGTACCAAAGCCAGACCGTTTAAAACATGTGACATGAAGAATGTCACTCAAGACGCCATGCAAAACCTGGAAGAGTTATTACGAGAAAATGGTGCAAAAGTAGAGTTTAATCACCTTCCAACATTAATGGCAGATGAGACACAGATGTTGCAGCTAATGCAAAATCTTATTCATAACGCTATAAAATTCAAGAAAAGAGAGATTCAGCCGGTCATTAAAATAGACAGCAAAGAAACAGATGAAGAATGGCGGATTTCGGTCTCTGATAACGGAATTGGTATCGATCCGGCTTATCAGGAACGAATATTTATGATTTTTCAACGTTTACATACAAGAAGCGAATATCCTGGTTCAGGTATTGGATTGGCGATGTGTAAAAAAATTGTAGAGAGACACAATGGGCGCATCTGGGTTGATTCTAAAGAGGGACAAGGAACTACGTTTTATTTCACAATCGATAAAAATTTATCCTGAATAATTTAGTATAATTAATAACATTTGAGGGCCTGTTTGGACTCAGTAAAAATATTTACAAGAATAAATGGAAATAAATGAAATGAATAGACCTGTAATTATCTTATTGATTGAAGATAATGAGGCAGATGTTCGTCTTACAAAAGAAGGAATCAAAGAGGCGAAAATATTAAATAACCTCTATGTCGTTAAAGACGGTGTTGAAGCGATGGAATTTTTAAAAAGGGATGGTCAGTATACCGATGCTCCTGCTCCCGATTTAATTCTGCTCGATCTCAATCTGCCTAAAAAAGACGGACGCGAAGTCCTGGAAGATATCAAAGAAGATCCGGATCTGAAACAAATACCGGTCGTTATTCTTACGACTTCAGAAGCAGAACGGGATATCCTGAAATCATATAAACTTCACGCAAATTGCTACGTCACAAAACCGATTGGACTCAATCAATTTGTGGATGTCATCAAAGCCATCGAAGGTTTTTGGTTAACGATCGTGAAGCTGCCAAATAAAGAGTAATTGTTTTTATGAGTTCTAACTATGACAACATATTATTAATTGAAGATAATCCGGGAGACGCTCGGCTCATTGAAGTATATCTCAATGAACATGCCCATGTAGGAGATTATGAAATAACGAATGTTAAACGTCTCTCGGAAGGGTTAGAGCTTTTAAATCAGCACCCCTTCAACATCATCTTACTTGATTTGTCACTTCCCGACAGCCAGGGATTAAGTACGTTCAAAAAAATTCACACCAATTATCCGTGGATACCGGTCGTTGTTTTAACCGGACTTAATGATGAAGATATAGGGGTGAATGCCGTTAAAATGGGAGCTCAGGATTTCCTGATCAAGAATCAACTTAACGGGACTTTATTGAACCGGGCCATCCGGTATGCCATAGAACGTAAAAATGAGGAACATAAATTACGCGAAAGCGAACAGCGTTTTCATAGTACGTTTGAATATGCTAACGTTGGGATGTGCCTCTCCGATCTGAATGGAAAATTTATCGAAGTCAATAGATCTCTTTGCGAGTTATTTGGTTACACAGAAGATGAATTGCTTCATAAATCATGTGAAGAGATCTCCTATCCGGAAGATCTTGAAGTTGATTTTGCTAATCGTCATCGTATGCTGGCAGGCAAAATCAATTCCTTTCAAATGGAGAAACGATATTTTCATAAAAGCGGTAATATAATTTGGGCGCTTTTAAACGTCTCGGCTGTAACAGATGAAAAGGATGAGATCAAATATTTTATCTCTCAAATTCAGGATATAACCCAACGTAAACGAGCCGAAAAAGAGCTTGAGTCCAGAGCTAAACAACAGGCTGTTATAGCTGAATTAGGTATCTATGCTCTTGAAGAGAAAAACCTATCTACTCTGATTAATGAAGTAGCCAAAAAAATAACCGATACATTACATGTTGGCTACTCGAAAGTATTGGAACTTTCAGAAAATGGAAAATGTCTGCGATTGGTAGACGGAGTTGGCTGGGATCCATCCATCCTCGGAAAAATGAAATTGGGAATTGGAGACGCCTCCCATTCCGGATATGCACTGCTCAAACAAAAGCCGATTATTGTTAAAGATTACCAAAAAGAACGCCGCTTTGAAAATTCGGTATTAATCAATCAATATGATTTAAAAAGCGGAATTGCCGTAATCATACAGGGTTCTCAGAAACCATATGGGATTTTAGGTGTTCATACTTGTAAATATCGGAAATTCAGTAAAGACGATATCAATTTTGTACAAGCTTGCGCTAATCTATTAGGTGGAGCTATTGAACGCAAAAAAACGGAAGATCATCTTGCAGCCAACGAGCAGCGATACCGGACCCTCTTTCATGGTGCGACCGATGAAGTCTGGCTTTATCATGTTAAGGATGACGGTGAACCTACCAATTTCATAGAGATCAACAATGCGACATGTGAATTACTCGGTTATACACGAGAAGAGTTATTGAACATGTCGATTTATGATATTATTGATCTGGACACCATCGATTTAACACAGACCATCAAAGAGTTGTTTACCAATAAAGAAATTCGCAGGGATTCGTTCCATATTACTAAAAGTGGAAATAAAATACCTGTGGAATTTACATCACATTTATTCCGATTAAACGGTCAGGATACCGTGCTAACCATTAGTCGGAATATCACTGACCGGAGATGGCTTGAACAGGAAATTTTATCTATCAGTGAAAAGGAACGACAGCGTATTGGACAGGATTTACATGACGGATTAGGTCAGATGTTAACAGGTATTGGTCTAATCACAAAAAATCTGGCAAGAAAACTGGAAGCCAATAAAATGCCCGTTGCTGAAGAAGTGAAGGAAATCGGCAATCTCATTCAGGAAGCTGATGAACAAGCGCGCGGACTCGCGCGTGGTTTGATGCCGGTTAATCTGGAGGCCAATGGACTTTCGACGGCGTTACAACAATTGGTTACCAAAGCGGAGCGTATATTTAATATCACTTGCACATTTAAAAATGTGGGAACGACTTTAGTTCATAATAACACTCTTGCTATGCATTTGTACCGGATTGCGCAAGAAGCGATTAGTAACGCTGTGAAACACGGTAAAGCAAACAATGTAACCGTATTTTTAACTTCTAACGAAAAATATGTTCGATTGAGAATACAAGATAACGGTGTCGGTTTTCCAGAGGAAACAGAAATCAGTCAGGGTATGGGGGTTCGGATTATGCACTACCGTGCGAACATGATTGGCGGAAATTTAAATATTCGTAAAAATCACCTGGGAGGCACCATTATCACGTGCACTATCCCGGTTTCAGATATTATGCAGGAGAGCAAAACATTTTAAGTTTACCATGAAAAAAATTATTATCGTTGACGATCACCCTCTAATCCGTAAAGGATTAGCGTTAACTATTGATGCGGACCCCAATCTTTCCGTTATTTTTCAAGCTACGGAAGCTAAAGAAGTGTTAAGCTTCTTTAATAAAAATGATGCGGATCTGATTATCGTAGACATTTCACTGCCCGGTATGAATGGCCTTGAACTCATTAAACATATTAAAGCTATTCGTCCGGAAATGAAGATACTTGTGGTATCACGTCATGATGAATCGCTGTATGCGGAACGGGCCATCAGGGCTGGTGCACAAGGTTACGTGATGAAACTGGAAGCAAGTGAAGTCATTTTAAAGGCGATTCGTACCGTATTAAACGGTGGTATCTACGTTAGTGATAGCGTGAACAAGCGCCTGCTAATGCGTATGGTTTCCGGCTATAAATCTCTGTCTCAATCTCCCCTCGAGGTTTTGAGTGACCGCGAGCTGGAAGTCTTTGAATTGACAGGCAGTGGACTCAATAGCCGGGAAATAGCTAAAAACCTCCAGCTTTCTATTAAAACAGTGGAGACTTATCGCGCCCGTATAAAAGATAAACTTAGCCTGAATAACGCCACCGAACTGGTTTTACACGCATCACGCTGGGTCGACGGTTTGAATAACTCAAATTAAGATTAGGATTTGGTCATAGTGGATTCGATATTTTGTGAGGACTTTGGTTAAGATTTTAAAGTACTTACAACACAACTTGTCATTTCGACCGTAGCGGAGGAATCCAATAAACCTGGTAATTATTTATTGTATGAATAGTTAATGAAATTATTTTCCCGTTGTTAGGTCCCTCGAATCTCCTCGGGATTACAATATGACGGATTTTTACTTTTGGAAAATTCGTCATTCCTTCACTTTGAATCTAAAAGACCAGAGGGATAAATCTTTATATTTCAATAACCGGATCAAAATATTGATTAACACGGATTATTCACCAAGAAATTTTGTCGTGTCCCGAAAGCTTTCGGGATAAAAATGTGCATGAAACGTACGGTGGTACATTGATTAAGCACTTTTAAATTCAACGCAGAGCACGGCCAAATTTCGCAGCTCTTTTTAGACTCCTCAAATTTTGGGAAAACTTTATTTTTTACAAGATATTGTTCTTTCAATATGATAGGTATTCATTCTTGTAGCTTACGTGAATAATCCGGATTAAGATGTCTCTTTTATCTCAACCTTACGTCATATTTATGGATAGGAATGCAATATCTTCCCAAGCCTCCATTTTCCCTACAAATCATCTTACTATTATAATATTTGTCAGGTTATTTATTACATAGCAGCCCTACTAACCCTTATATCAATGCTTTAAAAAAAGGCTTTATATTAATAAATACATGACTATATTAGAACAGTTAATCCATGGGGGGTTAGCTCTTCTTATTATTATCAGATTGATAGTAAAAAACCTATTAACAGAAGGCTTTTAGAAAGTATGTTTGTTCATAACCTTTCATTTGAGCAAAATATTTTTTAAGACTCCAACTATCAACGATATCAGAATTAATTACTTAGTAGATTTCGAAAAGTCTACTATTGCTATATTTATAACTATTTAATCATAAAAGAAAATTTACTTTCATTAAGAATTTTCAAAAAAATTTAAAATTAAGAGGGACGATATGGGAACCACCACCGATCAAACTAAACGTGTTTCTCCGTACACCGATGAGGAGCTTGAATATTTCAGAAAGATTATTCTGGGAAAACGCTCAAGTGCCATGCAGGAACTTGATATTTTGCAGGGAATGCTGAAAGAAACCATTGAAAATGAATCTGATGAATCGGTTTACTCTCTACACATGGCGGATGCCGGTACTGATGTTATGGACAGAGAACGAACCTATATGCTCTACTATCGTACGCGTAAATTTATCAATTATCTGGATGCCGCTTTAAAAAGGATTGACAATAAGACATATGGAGTCTGCAAAGCAACCGGCAAAAAAATATCAAAAGGCCGCCTTGAAGCTGTACCACATACTCAACTTAGTATTGAAGCTAAATTAAAACACCGCTGATTAATCACCGATTGTCAGCCCTAAATACCTTATCCCGGATTATTCACCAAGAATTTTTATTGTGAATAATTCGGGCTAAAATTGGGTGCTCACAATCTGTTGATTCTTTTGTAACATTTGGGATGACCGGAATAAAGGATCGGCCGCCTGAAGAATTTTATCTTTTAAAAAGTGTGGATAATTAGCTCGTTCGTTCAAGAATTTCCTAACCGTTTGCGCCGCTTTTTTTGAATGATGTCCATGTAAGATGGCATCAACCCACCTGCCGGGGAAGAATATATCACCCGTGGCCTGTATCTCTTTAAGCATCTCCAATCCAGGTAAAATATATTGATCAGAATCCGGTGATCTCAGTGGGTGATTTAAATAGTGCAGACCCTTAAGTACCCACGGTTCATGCATTCTGTTAGCAGGTTTTCGCAAACTGTCAAAGAATTGTTTTCGAATCATTGGATTATCAGAAAGCGCCGGTCGTACAAATTGAAACTCATGCAAACGATCCGAATCTTTAATTCGGTTTTCCTGATCTGCAAGCATTTTCTTCCAACCAGGATATTGAGTGATTGCCAGATGTGCGACCATTTCCACATAATCATTTTCCGAAAAATTCAGTCCTTTAAGTGATTTCTTTTTACTCCACAAAGCCTGTAATTTATTAAGCCCTTTTCTCGTCGTAGCAATATCCCTGAAAGTTTGGAAAAACGATGATTTTAGTGAAGAACTGCTGACAATCTGCATTTGATTCCATAATATATTTTCCACCATCGGAGCCATTTCAGCTCTCTTTTGTTCAGGTAGATATTGCCAATAAATTCTGTCTACATATTTTAAAATCAGATTGACGTTTAAGTCATTTATATCATACTGAAGGACTTTTAATGATAAATGCATCAACTTTTCAGCAGGAATAGAACCTTTAAGAAAATTATCCCAAAGTGTCAGCCAGCTAATGGATTGGACGGTGGCATTTTTGATCTCAGGTAATTCTTTCATCAGCTGCTGAATATTTTTCCCATTAAGTTGGTACATTCCATATGCCATTCCACGCCCATTTGCCAGAATAAAATCAGGATCTTTTAACCCATTCACTTTAATAACTGTAATTTCTCTTTCATCCATATAGACCGGGATGATACGATCCTTATTATTACCGTAATAAAGTAAAATATTCAGTTGCTGTGGCCAAACTCTCTGTTTCCCTGATGGATCCTCTTGTTTTATCTTCAGATTTTTTAGTGTGCCATCACTGTTATAATATCTTTTTATTGAAATCACTGGTCTGCCTGATTGTTCTACCCAAATACGATTCCATTGTTTCAAATCCCGATCTGTATAGTTATTCAAAATCGAGATTAAATCACGCCAGGTGGCATTACTGTATCTGAATGTATTTAAATATTTCCGCAGCCCCTTTTGAAATTTTTTCCGACCTATTATCTGTTCAAGCTGACGCATCACAATAGGGGCTTTGTCATAAGCCATGACATACATATTACTGGCATTAAGCAAATTTTGCAGCGGCTGTCGTATAGGCTCAGCTCCTTCCGAACGATCTTTTGCATATGCAGACGGATAATGAGATAGCAAAAATCGCTGATCAAAATTAATTTTAGGGAATAGCAGCTGAACAATCTTATCCGCCATAAATTGGGCATAAACCTCTTTCGTCCACACATCATTGAACCATTTCATCGTAACCATATCTCCAAACCACATATGTGAAGTCTCGTGAGAAATAAGATTGGCTCTTCGTAATGAATCATTCAAAGTGGCCGATTTGGTTAAAAATAATTCCGACGCTTTATAATAAATGGCACCCGGATGTTCCATTCCTCCAAACTGAAACGATGGAATAGCAACAAAATCAAATTTATCATAGGGATAGGTTATTCCAGTATATTTTTCAAGCCACTCTAATGCCTGAGATTCCAAATCAAAAATCTGCCCGATATTACGATTTATCTTTTGTTGATTCGTCTCCCGATAATACATATGAAAGGTCCTGCCAGCCCTTTTTCCCGTCATTATCTTGTATTTACCGGCCGCAAAAGCAAACTGATAGGTTGAGATAGGTGGCGACTGACCAAAATAATAGATGGCACGTTCATCCCTTTTCACAGTACGAATAAGTGGAGCATTCGACACAGCGGTCCACTTTGCCGGTATATTCATCTGTAATTGAATTCCCGCTTTCATATCCGGCTGATCAAAGCAGGGAAAAGCAGTCGATGCTAATGCCGGTACAAATAACGAGTACATATATTCCGGATTTCTGTTCAAAGCATCGTTACCGGCATCAAATGATAATGTTAAATAGTTATTACCCAAAGTTAAGTTAGCTGCAGGAATAATGATATGTCCGTGTATTGCCTGATACAGCACAGATTGACCATTCATCGCAACCGACTTTAATAATTTGGATGCATTTTTGAAATCTAAAACCAGTGGATGGGACTGATTTTTCAATATAAAATGTATCGTTTCTTCACCTCGAATTGGAGAAGTAATGGTATCCGGAAAATTCAGCTTCAATTGATATTGAAGATTGGAAATGCTTTTAGCACGATATACCGCCAATTTTTCTGTTAAACCCGGTAATGGTTCATCAAACTTATGTGATTTTTCCCGTCCACAACCCATTATGGCAGGTAATAGGATAATTCCTATCGCAAATAGAAAAATAGCCCTCATTTTTATTCCTTTAGAAAACGTGATGATTAATATCTATCTACCTAATAAGACACGGAACAACCCCACACAATCATATATAAAAACAATCCGTAGTTTTTTACTTTATAAGTAGGGGGTATAGCCGTATGATAGGATCTTAGTTTGCACTGTCCGATTTTGAAGCTTCTTGTATAATTTTTGCTTCTTTAATTACCCTGTTGATATTTTTGTTTTTATCAACACTCCTGTTTTCTTCAATAAACTTTTCTGCATCCTCTACGGATTCAAAAGTCAATATTTCATGCAAAATAGCTCCGGTTTCAGTATTTTCCCATTTACACTTTACACTTATCATAATTCTCCGTGAATCATCTATAAATTATTAAATATAGTATAATCATATACTTGTACTATAGAATATAATAATACATATGATAATTTCTATACAATTATGATTATTAAAGATAGGAAGATGCCCGACAAGTATTTGTATAATGGAATACTTATTACTCAAAAAGATGTATGATTAATTTTGGGTATCTTTAAAAAATTATTTGCTTTAAATCATTTAAAAGCCAATATCGACGTGCTCATTTACAAACCATTTCGCTCGATATTCACAGTTATAATAAGCTGTGGATTTATAATATTTCTCGTATCCGGATGTGCCACCGTACATAAAACCATGGAATATGGAAGAGTAATCGATTATGGTGTCGCCAGCTGGTATGGTCCACAGTTTCATGGTAAACTGACAGCCAATGGAGAACGATATAATCAAAATGCATTAACGGCGGCGAACCGAACACTGCCTTTTAATACACACATTAAAGTGATTGATCTTGATAATGGCCGTTCGGTTGTCGTCCGTATTAACGACCGCGGACCCTATGCAAAAGGACGTATTATTGATCTCTCGAAGGCAGCCGCAAAAAGACTTCACATGATTGGCCCCGGTACCGCTCACGTCAAACTTGTTTTGGTCAGAGGAAATGTTAAAACCATTCAAAAAAATAACAGCTATAATGCCGGAAATGAATTATTCGCCATCCAAATAGGAGCGTTTTCAAATAAATGGGATGCCAAGAGGCAACTTCGTAAGATCAAACATACCTGGATAGAAAAAGTTAAATTACGGGGTAAAACAATGTACCGCGTTTATTACGGAAAATACAAACATAAAGCAGATGCGGAAAAGGCACGAAAATATCTGTTCAAAAGAGGAATAGGCGGATTTGTTAAGGAAGTGCAGAATTGAGCCGCACTTCTTTACTTATCTTTGGGTAAGGTTATGGGTATGATTCATGATGTTCCTTAAATAACAAGCAAATAAAAGGAATACTATTCATCAATCTTATCACCTAAATTTCTTAAAATTTATGAGCGAGGAAATGAACCTTTTAAGCCTGGTTAGAGTTATAGGCTAAAGTTTGGATGTGAAAGCATTGCTCAATAATAAATAGTAATTATCTGGTTAAGATTTAACCCGAGTTATTCACGTAAACTAATAAGAATCAATATATAACTATTTAATAAAAACAATATCTTGTAAATAATAACGCTCTTCTCAAATTTGAGGAATCTAAAAAGAGCTGCGAAATTTGGCCGGACTCTGCGTTAAATTCGCCTTGATCACGACAAAATTTCTTGGTGAATAATCCGGGTTAGAAATCTTGAACAACTTTTTCTATCCCACAGTTAAATCAGAGAGTACATGAGTAAAAAAGTTATCGTAATTGGAAGTGGTTTTGGAGGTTTGGGCGCGGCCAATCGACTGGCATCTGAAGGATATGATGTTGAACTATTTGAAAAACTGGACAAACCGGGCGGACGTGCATACGTTTACAAACAAAATGGTTTTACTTTCGACGGCGGACCTACTGTAATTACGGCTCCTTTTTTATTTGATGAAATTTTTCAGGCAGCCGGTAAAAAGCGAGAGGATTATTTTCAATTAGTGCCTTGCAAACCGTTCTACCGCATTTTTAACCATGAAGGTCGCCCTTTTGATTATAATTCTGATGAGGATTTTATCTTAAATGAAATCGACAGGTGGAATCCGGATGATAAAGAAGGCTATCAGAAATTTATGAAAACGACTAAAGCTATTTTCCAAAAAGGATTTGTTGAACTGGCCGATTATCCGTTTTTATCATTTACGGATATGTTGAAAGTGGCTCCCGACCTTATAAAGCTGCAATCTTATAAAAATGTTTATTCGTATGTTTCACAATTCATCCAAGATGAGTTCCTGCGTCGCTGTTTTTCTTTTCATCCTCTTTTAGTGGGCGGCAATCCTTTCGACACCACTTCCATTTATACCATGATCCATTACCTGGAGCGGGAATGGGGCATACATTACGCTATTGGCGGAACCGGTGCCATTGTAAACGCACTTTGCCGGTTATTTGAGGAACAAGGCGGGGCGATGCATCTCAACGCTGAAGTGGAAGAAATCCTCGTTGATAATAAAAGAGCCAAAGGCGTACTCCTTAAAGACGGCACGGTTCATGAAGCGGATTACGTCGTATCAAATTCTGACGTCGCTTATACCTACATGAACATGATATCACCGATTCACCGGAAAAAATATTCCGATCAAAAATTGAAAAGGATGAAGTATAGTATGTCGCTTTTTGTGATCTATTTTGGTACCCAAAAGCGTTATAACGACACGAAATTAAAACATCACAACATCATACTTGGCAAACGATATAAAGGCCTTTTGGAGGACATTTTTCATAATCACAAATTATCTGATGATTTTTCGCTCTACCTTCATATGCCGACTTACACTGATCCATCTGTTGCTCCTGAGGGATGTGAATCCTTTTACGTTTTATCTCCCGTCCCGAATCTAAAGTCAGATATAGATTGGTCGGTCAAAGCAAAAGTCTACCGGGATAAAATCATGCAATTTTTAGAAGATAATTATCTGCCTGATCTTCAAAAAAACATTGTAGCTGAGCACTATATAGATCCTTTGCATTTTAAAAACAATTTAAACAGTTATCTGGGCTCTGCTTTCTCGGTTCAGCCGATTCTCACACAATCGGCCTGGTTCCGTCCGCATAATCAGTCTGAAGACATACCCAATCTGTACTTTGTTGGTGCCGGAACTCATCCCGGAGCCGGATTGCCTGGGGTCTTGTCCTCTTCCAAAATCGCTGAAAAATTAATTCTTAAAGCTTCGAATTAATTGACCTGAGTTTGAAAAGAGTCTTCATAGAACAACGATTTGAAATAAAGATTATACTCTGAGGATTTCACTCTCTGGCTGAAATGACGGGAAAAGGCTTTGGATGATGGTGAGGTTATAAACATAACTCAAAGACATCATATCAAACCCGTTTTTGGAGAGAGATTCCAAACGTGGATATAAACATAACCCGGATTACTCACCAAGAAATTTAGTCTTGATCAAGGCGCCCTGAAAGCTTTCAGAGCACGGCCAAATTTCGCATCTTTTTTAGCGTCCACAAAATCAAAGATCGGTTTATTCTTAATAAGTTATTTAAATTACAATATGATATGTATTACTTCTTATTGGTTACGTGAATAATTCGGGATAATAAGGTCATATTTATCCAACTAATTATATCGAATCCATGTTTTTTACACTAAAGAAGGCTGATCATAATGATCAGCCTTCTTTTAAATTCAGATTTCACTATTCGATTCAGGCTTTCAAGGACTCCTGTAATTTTTCCCAATCGGAAAGAAATCGTTCCAAACCAATATCTGTAAGCGGATGTTTTAATAAAGCATCAATCACTTTTAAAGGCATGGTAGCCACATCGGCACCCAATTTGGCGGCTTCAACCACATGCACCGGATGACGAATACTGGCTGCAAGCACTTCGGTTTCGTATCCGTAATTGGTATAAATTGTTACGATATCTTCAATTAATTGCATTCCATCGGTTGAAATATCATCCAATCGTCCCAAAAAGGGTGAGATATAGGTGGCACCTGCTTTAGCCGCAATCAAAGCTTGTGTCGAGGAAAAACAGAGCGTACAATTTGTACGAATTCCTTCCTCACTCAGTGTTTTAATGGCTTTAATCCCATCTCTAATCAAAGGGATTTTTACAACCACATTATCAGCAATTTTCGCCAAATGATGAGCCTCTTCAAGCATTCCGTTGTAATCGGTGGCAACGACTTCAGCGGAAACATCTCCTTCAACTTCCTCGCATATCTTTGCAATATGACTATCAAAATCTGTTACCCCAATTTTGGCACAAAGAGAAGGATTCGTGGTAACACCATCGAGTATACCTAATGCATTAGCTTCTTTAATTTCATCAAGATCCGCAGTGTCTATAAAAAATTTCATGTTTGTTCTCTGATTGTTTTAGTTACTGGATTTTGCTTTTAAGAATACGGATAAGTCTCGTAATTCTTAATCACTCACAATTTATATTTGATGCGCCACATCCCTGCTGACATAATCTATCCTTTTTTATTAAATAATTAAAATTATTTCAGCTATGAGTTAGATTCTTTATAATTAAGTACTCAAGTTGCTTACCTCGGTAAAAAGGAGATTTACATATTATTGTTATCTTATAAGATAGAAGGGCTTCTTTACAAAAAATCATCCATAAACCGACACCACTGTAATAGAAAGCTGGTTCGCCATTTCATAAAAAAATAATAAAACGAACATTAAAAATTATTTGTTATTATTGAAAAAGTTGAGAATTATTAGGAATCCTTTTACGATTATCTGATATTAATATATTAGGTCTATATATTATTAATAGAAGACCATGTAAAACCGTTATTTTGCCCATTATCCGCATTTTCGCGACTTCAAAATCCTCACATATGGTTAATATGCTGCGGTTTCGAAGTCGCTCAAGCTTTGATTTTGAACAAAAGCATTGGTTTTGCAAAGCCTTCTACTATAGGGAAATATTCATTTTAAAAATATTAACGATATGAGCAAATTCTCCAAGGGATTAACATTTGGACTCTTATCCGGAGCAGTATTTGGTTCGTTCATAGCTCTGTTATATGCACCGGATAAAGGCACGAATACAAGAGATCGCTTATCTTACAGATTGAACACTTACCTCGATGATCTGACAAATCTTGTAGATCAGTTAAAAGAGGAGAAAGACGATATTATGTCGGATGCAAAAAAACAGAGTGATCAAGTCGTTGAAGACGCGCAACGCAGAGCAGAAGATCTGATATCGGAAGCTGAAGGTTTATTAGAATCCATAAAAAAAGCTAAAAACGAAGCTGAAGAAGTCGAGGCTAAGGCAGAAGAAAAGCCAGAAAACGAACAGGAAAGCTGAAATGCTTCATTTTATCTAATTTCATGACTTCTTCAATGAAATTATATTAAGGCTTGTTTCTGTTAATTTTGAATATAACAAGCCTTACTTCATTACAGATTTTATTAAAGTTTTCTATTTATCAACGACATTTTGTTGTATCTGGGTTCTCATGCTATCCAAAAAGCCAGGGACAAAACTTGGGTTCAAACTCTCATACTCCGTAGGTAAACCGGTTTTAGCTTTTCGAAATAAATGATTGGCATTTGGAATCATTTCGATCTTATATTTTGAATCACTTTGTTCCAGGTAATGCTTCATCCTATTCTTATTCCTTTTCGGGTTCACTTGAGTATCTAGTTCCCCGAAAAATGCCAATATCGGTATATTTCCGGGTAGAGCGGTTCGTTGCCTCCCCGCTCCCCCACAGATCCGTACGAGCAGATTTCCCGCATACGGTTCCTCTGCTATTGGTTTCGCTAACAGAAGCGATGGATTATCCGGGGCGGTTGCAAGGGGTGGTAATGTAG